>NZ_KV837157.1:26613-165455 GCF_001838465.1 Staphylococcus sp. HMSC061G12 | reverse complement strand
TTTTTAGTGTCTACTATAGGGGGAGCATATCAATTGAAATGAGTGACTGCTTTTTATCGTTATTGATCTACGACTGATTTTTTCGGAATTCCTAAAGCTATAATAAAGCCGATGAAATTCACGATTGATAATACAATGAACATCATTTTAAATGACTGCATATTGTTTAACAACTGCATAGACAATACAGGTGCAATCGCTGTACCGATAAATAACATAAAGGTATTGATAGATAAGAAGAAGCCTTTATCTTTAGTAGTCAGTAGACCGATTTGTGATATCACAGAAGGAATCACAAAAGAGATACCTGCGATAAAGATAACACTGAACAACGTGATAATAATAAGATTGTGTGTCACGCCCATCAGTATCAATGAGATACCTGCAGTGATTAATGAGATTAGAATAATGCGTTTTACACCGATGAAATCACTTATGCGACCTGCAGATAACGCTAATAACATACCAATTAAACCAAATAGCTTCACTGATGATATTGTCGTTAAATCAGCGTTGATTGGGTCAGATGTCAAATATTCATTTAGTAGAGCATACATAGAAACAAATGACGTTAAGATAGTTAATGAAACAAAGAAACATAATACAATGCCTTTATTATCAAAAATATGTCTCATGTTTTTAAAGAACACTGAGAATTTTGTATCAGGCATATGATAAGGACTTTTCGGAATAGCTCGGTAAATCCAAACAATCAGCAATAAGTAAACAACAGTCAATACGAAGTAAACGATACGCCAACTCATATGTGCGGCGATAATATCACTTAAGTTTTGACCGATAACACCAGATAACATGAAGCTGGTACTAATAAAACTGATTGCGGTAACACGTTTATGAATAGGGAACACTTCTGTCACATATGTTAATGACACAGGTGAGAAGCTTGCGGTAGCTATCCCTTGTAAAACACGTACAATCAGTAATAGCGCAAAGTTATGAATAAAGCCGATCGCAAAAGTTGTAAGTGTGAGCATAGCCAAGCCGATTAATATGACCTTCTTCTTACCAAACTTGTCGGCAATGATTCCATAAAACATACAGCTGACTGAATAAGAAACTGAGAATACCACACCGATTAATGTTGTGGCACCTTCGCTTAAATGTAATTCTTTCCCCATAATCGGCATTAAAGGAATGGCAGAGTAAAGACTGCACATAACCGCAATACCTGAAATAAAGAATACAGTCGTAATTAAATTATAATTGAGCGACGGTTGTTTCAAATATATCCTCCCTTTCTATGATGAATTGTTTAATAAAGATTATATTGATGAACCTTAATATAAGTGTATCGCATATATGTTGTGGAAGTGTGAAGATTGAAACAATGCTTGTTTCAAATTAAAAATGCATGATTCATTTTAACACAAACAAATTATAATGAAATAGATAGAAATATTATTGAAATATTGTGACAATAAGCTTTGGTCAAATAAAAATACCTTTCTCGTAAAATGAGAAAGGCATTTCAATCAATATTAAGATGTTGCGGGTTGTTGTGTATGTTTCTTATTGCGCATAAAATCTATCGCAATACCAATTGCAGTTAAGATAATAAATGGTAGTAACCAAGCCAATCCTAAATCAGATAATGGCAAGAATTGATAGACTGCATTTAGTGGTTTGATCAGTTTAAATGTGTTGAAGATTTCAAGTACTGAAATAATTAATGTTGAAATCGTCGGTAAAATATAAGCGATTTTTAATTTTGTCGGAATCGCAATTGCGACAAATGAAATCAGTACCAACACAATAGAAATCGGATAGATAAATGTCAGTAATGGAACTGCGATTTGTAAAATCATGTTGAGTCCTAAGATTGAAATTAAGAATCCGACTACTGAGAATGACAGTACATAAGTCTTGTATGAAATTTGTGGGAACTTCTTCAATCCGAATGCAGAACTTGCGTTCACCAAGCCGATACAAGTTGTTAAACAAGCTAAAATTACAATCATACCGAATAAAATATTACCGAATGATCCGAATAATCGTACTGAATTATATGTTAGAATGCTTGCGCCATTATCAAAGCCTGGTTTGCTTGTCGTGATACCTAAGTATGCTAATGAGAAGTAAATCACTGTTAATAATAACGCTGAAATCAGACCTGATAAGATAACGTTTCTCACTATCTTTTTGCTGTCTGAAATACCTGCGAGTTTAAAGCTTTGTACGATAACGACTGAGAAGGCTAAAGCTGCTACTAAGTCCATTGTGTAGTAACCTTCTAAGATTCCTGAAATGAAAGGTGTTTCCGCATATTTATCATGTGGTTGTCCGACTTTTCCTTCAGGATTAATAATCGCTGCGATACATAAAGCACCAATAATCAATAATAGGGCAGGTGTTAAGATTTTCCCTAAGTTATCGACAATTTTTGTTGGGTATAAAGCGATTAACCCTACAACAATAAAGAATACAAGGGAGAAACCTACCAATGTCCATGTGTTGTGAATAGGCAGAATCGATTTTGCGCCGATTTCATAAGCAACGTTTGCAGCACGTGGAATCCCGTATAGTGCCCCGATAGATAAATAAATACAAACTGCAAAAATAAACCCGAATTTAGGATGGACGCGGTCCCCGATAAACTCCACGCCACCATCATAATAGGCAATGACAATGACTGTGATGTAAGGTAATAAAATACCTGTAATCGCAAAACCTGTCATACCTGTCCACATATTGCTTTGCGCGGTATATCCGAGCATAGGTGGAAAAATCAAGTTGCCTGCTCCGAAGAATAACGAGAAGAGCATTAAACCTGATATTAGAATTACTTTTTTCATAATAACCTCCTGGTGTTGAAAACTTCTCTCTATTTACAAAAATTTCTGACAATTTATGTAGATGAATTTCTTTCAAACAAATAAACTTTAACACATTTCTAAATATTAAAAAAGCATATATTCAGATATTTTAGATGAAATGAAAGAAATTAATTGGAAATATCGTGTTAAAGGGAAAAGAGTAACTAAAAAAATGTAGAATTGATAATTTATTGCATGATTAATAAATTGGAGTTGGAGTGTAAAACCTATATATTGAAGAAGTGAGCCTAGTTTATTATTAGTGTAATGGATTACTACTTTGCTTTTAAGAGACTTCATTTCTTTTGAGGTTCATATTAGGAAGTTGAATTTAATTTCAAAAATGATGTAGTTCTTGCAAAATAAATGTGCTTGTACAAGCAACCAATGGTATTGTTGAAAAGTTAATGTTGAATTTAAAAAACTAATCATAAGAACAGGCTTTTGTATTTCATGGATTTGATTAAACTTTATTATGAAAGAAGTGAGTTATATGGCTACTAAAAGTTTTACAACTGAATATAAATTTACAGCTAAGTCCGCACCCAATTTACTAAAAGCTATTGAACAACAAGAAAACTTAAAAGAACATTCTTCAAAACAGACACCAACTAACATTGTAACCGTAACGAATCAAAGAAGGACTTCATCGATTTTAGAAAGCTATAGAAATTAATGAGTCTAGAAATTATAGCGTTGGCAGATTTGCTTGAAAACATTGATTACAACGAAGATGATGTTCAAAATATTTTAAATACTTTTCAGTCAATTAGATTTACTGGCAGCGAAGAGGCACATGATGTAGCATATTTTACAATTGCCAACAAAGACTTATATATATCGAAAAGAAACTTGCATAAATTATCAAAAACTATGCAAAAAAGAATTAAACAAAGAGCACAATTTGTTGAAGAAACATCGATTTACGTATTGAGCTCTTTTTGATAGGGCAACTTGGAAAGAACTTTTGTAATGAAGCTATAAAGTCGTGTGCTATAAATGGTAAAGGTATTTTAGAGGCAGCTTTTAAAATAGTTTTGGAAGCAAAAAGAATAGTTGGGGGATCGTTTGTTTGGATTGAATATGAAGATACTGAAAAGTTGCGTTCATTATATAAAGAATTTGGGTTTTCGGAAATACCTGACTATATATCGCCAAACAAATTAAGGTTAGCTATTAAACAACTTAAGTAATACTATTTGTTAATTGTTTCAAATTATATACATAAAAATAATTATTTGAATATTTTAACTTACGCCGCTATTAGCGGTGTTTTTTATTAAAAGCTATTTTGATTTTTTAACAACTGCCCGATGACTTAAATAGCAAAATAAAAGAAACGCTGATACATCAACGTTTCAAAGGTTTCAAGTTAATTAATATTAACTACATAACCCCCTCGGAGGGAGAATATGGGATGTTATTCGGTTTCTCTCATTATCAAAATGCCTTTACAACAAGGTTTTTAGTTATATCATTATCATTCGTTTATATCGAATATCAAATCATTTTCCCTATTTTTTCCCTATTATAAATCATCCATAAATTCTATCAAATTCTCTTCTTCACGCTGGTATGTCTCTTCTAATAAGTGCAGATATACCGATTGTGTGACCAATGTTGAAGAATGACCTAGTCGTTTCGATATATATTGAATACTGTATCCATTATGGATTAACACAGAAGCGTGCGTATGTCGTAATGCATGTGTGGTAATACTTTTGATACCTAATTTCTTACATGCTTTATTTAATGCTTTGTTAACCGATGCATTGGTAATAATAGAACCATTTACTGTAAATACATAACCGTTAATGTCTGATGGACTTTCTTTAATAAATTTTCTGACCTTGTTTAAAGTTTTTGTGTCAATGCTAACAGTACGATCTGATGTCGTTGTTTTTGTACCCGGTAAATGTACCTTATTATCTCCTACATAAAAATCTTCACGTTTCATATTAACTACTTCAGAAAATCTAGCACCTGTTACAAGCTGCATAAGTAAAACTAATGATGAAACAGCGTCTTTTTGTTCAAGATGATGTTTCAACTTTTTGTATTCAGTATAGCTTATATATTTTAACTCTTCACTTTTACTTGGATTAGACCCGCTTAATTGTGCTTTGAATGTGGGATTACGCAATACCAAACCTTCGTGGATCGCTTGGTGGAAACAATTACGAATAGAGCTATTTAACTTTCTCACTCCATCTATATTGTGATTGCTGCCATAATGATTTATGAACTGCTGGTAATCTGTAGGTGTAATATTTTTTAATAAAGTATTTTTGAAAAATTTCCTTATATGTGTATGCATCGCTTCATAGCGCGTTAATGTTTTAGCGGACACATGCGGTTTCTTTGTTACTTCATACCATTGTTTAAAATAGTCTGCAAAGATCACATCATTATTGATATTGTATCCGCGCTTTAAGTTATATTCCATATCAGTAGCATGTACCTTTGCTTCTTGTTTCGTACGGAATCCGCCTTTTTGATATTTCTTATATTTACCGTCATCATCTTTGTATGAAATGATGTAGCGCCATGTTTTACCATTCTTTTGTTTTTCGAATGAAGCCATTTAATCACCGTGCTTATATAAAATGTTGTGGGAAATATTAAACTGCGTTGCAATTTTAATCACTCTTTTCTAATTCATCATATACAGCAATACCATAACGAGTTAGAAAAACTGTTTCAATTTGCTCCTTTATATCTTCAATATCCTGAAGCAGCGATTCTTTTTCCTCTGTAATGTAATAAATATTATTATAATCATTATATCGTTTTAAAATCGCAGTTATAATGATGAGATCGTTTCCTGTGGCGTTTTCTAGGAATTTTAACGCTGCTGATAAAAATAATTCTTCTGTATATCCTAGTTCAATAGAGAGAATTTCTTTTAAATCATTATCTATTTCTGTCCTAAATTTTTTCCTAGATTCTTTAAAACTATTCTGCATTTCTTCCCAACTTTTTTTGAATTCATCCTCAGATAAATCAGCCATTGTTTTCTTTCCAGTGATTAAATAAGTTTCGGAAATACCAAGTCCATAAGTGATACTTTTCAAAAAATCACGTGAAGGTTTTTCTCTTTTTCCATTTTCAACTTGTGAAATGTAGCCAGCAGAAAAACCGGTTTTATTACTCAATTTTTCTAAAGTTATTTTTTTTTCTTTTCTTATCTTTTTAAGATTTTCCCCTATATTCATCATTACACCTCTTTCTCATTACTTTAATAATATCATTAATTTTAACTGTGGTAAATTTTTATTTGACAAATCTTTTTAGCTGTGGTTAAATTTAACTACAGCAAATATTTGCTGTAGCAAAAAGGAGGGTTGAACATGAACAATATGAAAGAACTACGAGTTAACAAAAATCTAAAACAAAAAGATTTAGCTACAATTACAGGATTAAGTACAGCGGCAATTTCTTTGTTTGAAAACAATAAGTCTACGCCATCAATGAATAGTGCTTATAAAATTGCGAAGGCTTTGAATGCTTCAATAGAAAGTGTTTTCCTTTTAAATGATTAAACAACAAATGGCATAAGGAGGTGTAACCAATGCTACAAGAAAAAGACTACACAATCACACTACTTGAACATAAGACACTGTGGACGATGTACGATCTAATGGCACATACGAATAAAAGCAGAAATACATTATTGAAGAAGTTGTTGCTGAATCCAAAGCACCAATCAAAAATTGCAGAGTTCACGCATGCACCAGCACATAAAAATGACCATTGGTCTTTTGTCGCTAAGTATATGAAGCAATACATCGAAGAAAATCACAATCAAATATTTTAGAAAGCAGGTAACTGAAATGAAACAACAAGTGATTATTACGAAGTCGGTGCTTAACTGGTACAACATCAAGGATACTGACCACAATTTACTACTCAACATCGCACCAGACGATTTAAGAAGCATTTTCCAGAAGTCAGCGAAGATATTTATATTGCATGTCTGGAGCTTGATATTAGCAGAATTTTAGAACTTAAAAATAAGAAAAAGGTAGGTAATTAAAGTGAAAATTAAGCAAAGATATTATTTGTCAAAAGTAGTTAAAGTATTAGAGAAAGTTTTAGATGAGAAGGACAAAGATGTTTTCTTATCAGCGAAAGACAGATTTCATTCAATTACTTATCATAAATATAGCGATACAGCATTTTACGAACACATTTTAAAGTTAGTTCATAAAGAGTTGTTTAACATTCTTGCAGAGTTAGATTTTGAAGATGAGACATTTCCAATCATTGATGAAGTGACTATGACATTAAGCGACGTTATGAACGAAGATGAGGAAACTTATTACTATACCGTCAAAGACAGTACAGGAGAACATGAACACGCAACAGATCGTGAAGGACATGTAATTGGGGTTTTAGAATGGGCATTAGATTATATCGTTGGAAATATCGAAGTGGAGGACATTTAAATGAATTGGGAATTGAGAGAATTACTAAGTAAATTTGAGTTAGTTAAAGATAAGATTGATGATGTGCTAACCAAACATACGTGGTTTGTTGATGAAATTTATATCAGTAGAGATTTATACAACAAGAAGGATGTTGAAATATATGGATATGGTTACTCAGAACATCGTATACACAATAATCAAATGCTTGATTTAATGCTGATGTATATTAAAGAATTCGACGAACTCATTCAAAAGTTCCATGAATTAGAAAAAGCGTCATCTGACGAAAGTTTGGAGACTGAATCAGATAACGCATGAACGAAGTATTTAAGAAAATACTCACTAAAATAATAACATATATGAAAGGTTGATTATATGGACGAAGTTTTATTATACAAAAGGCATTTTGAGTTTCATTCAAATTTAGACTATATCAATACAACGAATTTATCAAGAATTAAAGAGATAAGCAAGCGAATTCATTTCGCTTGCATCTCTACTGATAAACAAGTGTTTGATAACAAAGGGAATTTGTATCATCGAGAAAAAGATGATATTGCAGGTAATTATATTAATAATCTTACTTTAAATTATACCATAATACCAAAGAAATTGGGACTGATTTATGGAAAAATTAATGTAAAAACTGTTGAAGAAGATAACGGAGAAGAGAAGAAGAAAGCAAGTTTTCATGCTGATCAATTTACAAATTATGCTCGTTTTATTGCTGATTTAATGGCGGATAAAGTTATATATTCTGTTGAATTAGATAAATTTCTTTTTGTCAAAAGCAATTATTATGAGGTTATAGATGATACCTATTTCGCATTGAAATATCCAGTAGATAATAAACATCAAATTGATGATTTTTTAGAAGTTATGACAGAACTATATCGTGATTATATAGAAGTTAATCATGGTTACAATATCTTTCCTTATGCTTTTGCTGGTAATGATTTTATTTATGATGTGAAGCGTCTAAAAATGATAAAACACCCTTTAAAGCAAAATGAACTGTTTGCATTAAAATATGATGTTGAACATGATGCAATTGATTTAGAAATACCTAAGAATTTTTATGAATTTGTTACCGAAAACGAAAAGAGTAAAAATAACTTAATGCTGATGCACGCTTATGTCATATATAGAAAAATGGGATTATTACAAGCTGAAAAATGGTTTTTAATGAAAGATTTCGGACGTTCCGGCAAAGGTTTGCAAATGGAAACATTTAATCCGCTTTTAAAAGTAAATAAAGTTAATTTTGACAGTCTTGTTTCAGGAGGCTTTGAGTCTGCGAACGAATGGATGAATTTCTACGGTGCAGACATCGCACACGCCAATGAAACAGGCGAAATTACTAAATCAATGATGAGAATATTGCGTAAAATTGCTACGGGTGAAATCATTTCAGGACGTGGCATTGGCAGAAATGCCTTTACATTCCGTAATAGATCTGTACTGGTGTTAGATACCAATGAAAGTGTAGATACTGGTGACATTACAGCCAATACAACACGTACCGTTAAAATCTCATTGAAAGATAGACCGATACATGAAACTGATGAAGAACGTTATAAAGTTTTCGCGCCATATTGGAATTTTGTAAAGCCTGATGATAAAAATTCAGTTTCTGCTTCGGTTTCATTTTTACTTGTTAGCTTGGAATATCTTAAATCCATTGGCGGTGAATTTAAGTTTAACGATGTCACATTGAAACATTACTTTAGTGAAGATGAACTAACGGAAACACAAATTATTATATTGAAAGTGCTTAAAGAGCAAGGTTTTATTCTTGCAGGTGATGAGACACTACAACGTTTAATTCAAGAAGATTATAAGAGTATGCGCTACAAGAAAGCCAAAGAAGATATGAAAAAGATAGGTGTAGCAATTAATCAAGACATTTGGATTGAAGGTAAAAATTATAAAGGTTACAAAATTGGAAATCAAGAACTATTTGATATGGGATATTCATTGCTTGAATAAGAGTGTGGCACACTTTTACGCACTTTTATACACACTTATAAAATACTGTTATTACAACTACACACCCTTATCACTCTAATTTTTATTAGAATTTTATAACCGTTAAAATATTTTTCTTGCTATAGGCGAAATAAAGGTGTTAAGGGTGTGGGAATAATTTAATGAAATAGGAAATCAAGAACTATTTAATATGGCGTATAAGTTATTAGAATAAGGGTTACCGTAACTCTTATCGGAAAGGA
Source organism: Staphylococcus sp. HMSC061G12 (assembly GCF_001838465.1). NCBI lineage: Bacteria > Bacillati > Bacillota > Bacilli > Caryophanales > Staphylococcaceae > Staphylococcus > Staphylococcus sp. HMSC061G12. Next base: position 155,960 of record NZ_KV837157.1, on the reverse strand, counting down.
GGAACACCTAATGTCAGGTTATCATGTTGCAAAGCAATTATTGAAAAAGAATATTCAAGTCATACCGCTCAATAAATATAAGAAACCAATTGTAACATTTGCAGATATACAGATTACTGATGCTTTTATAGATCGTCATCAGAATCTATATCAATATACGCATGTATTAGGTGTACTCACAAGAGGCGTGTGGTGTATCGACATTGATATTAACCATGTTGAAGGTAAAGACGGATATGAAAGTATTAAGTACATTCCTTATTATGATGAAATTGTAACTAATGCACAAAATACATTGGTTCAAACAACCCCGAGCGGTGGCAAACATATTATATTTAAGAAACGTACAGGTATTGAATACACTCAGAAGATAGGATATTTACCGTCAGTTGATATAAAAGCGCACCCTAATAACTACTTTGTACTTGCTGGTAGTCGTACATTAAAAGGAAAATATACACACAATAAAACCAAGACATGTGAATATAATGGCGATTTTGAGCAACGTATATTTTCTAAGCAAGGTAATTATACACAACAAACGCTTGAACCTTATTCAGTAAAGCGTGTGTTGCCAAGTAATAATTTTGAACATTTAGAAAATGGCAAAGGTGGAGAAGGTAAAAAAGCGTATCAACGTATTATAGACGGTCAAAGCGAATACAGAAACAACGATTTGTATAAAGCAGTAAGTTATGCCGTTCAATGTAACGTTGATATAGATCCGTTAAGAGTATTGATTGGCGATAATAAAAATGGTGATGTCATTACTGAAAGAGAGTGGGAGGCGACAGTGAGAAGTGCAAGCCGTTAATGAAGGATACAATTTAGATGAACAAGCTGAACGTATTGGTCTAATAGTAGGTATTTCAGAAGAAATTTATTTTTGTTCAATAAGTCATGTCTCACAAGTATATGTTGAATATATTAATGATGAGTGGGTAGCATGGCGTGAAAGTTTTATACCGAACAGTAAGAAAAGAACCAGTTATAAGGTTATAGCACAAGGTAATTTTGAACTGGTTCTTGCAAGAGTAAAAAATTACTTAAGTTTTATCAGAAAAAGTATATAATCATCGTTTTGATTCAGCTGAACCAAAACCATCGAAAGAATATGAAACGTTATAATCCCTTGCCACAACTAGCATTATATACCCTAGTGTGGTATAATTTAGATAAATAAACCGAACGTATGTACTAAAACAGAACTAGTGTTCTTATCAATAGAAAGCAGGTGAAAAAGTGCCGAAGTGGTTAGACAAGATACTTGGAATCAAACAATTAGAACAACAAGCAACAAAACAATATGAAATGTTGACCGGCAACTTTCGCGCATTAGGCAGTTTCAACGGGGACGCATGGAGCAATGAAATATATCGCAGTGCAGTTGATACCATCGCCCGACACATTGCCAAGTTATCCGGCAAGCATGTCGCAAATGGTATGCGTGATGATAACTATTCAAAAATCAATCGAATATTAAGCAATCGTCCGAATCCTTATATGAGCGGATATGACTTTTTATATAAAGTAGCTACTCATTACTATTTGTATAATAACGCTTTTATCTTAATCCAAAAGGACGCAAACGGTAATCTCAGCGGATTATATCCTTTATCAGCTTCAAGTGTTGAGTATGTGGTTGATGGTTCAGGTGAAATGTATTTGAAATTCCTATTTAACAGCGGTGATATTGTACATTTTCATCATTCAGAGGTAGCGGTGTTACGTCGTCATTTCAATTCAAATGAGTTATTAGGCGATACGAATGACGCAATCATGAACACGTTAGATCTTGCTTATACACAACAAGAAGGACTTAGCAATACCATTAAGAACTCAGCACAAATCAGAGGCTTATTAAAATACAATCAGACATTAGCACCTAAAAAGCTGAAAGAAGCTAAAGACGAATTTATGAACAACTATATGACAATGGATAATAACGGCGGTGTCATTCCATTAGATGCAACTTTGGATTATGTCCCATTGAATTTAAATGAGGCTGATATTGAAACACCACAAATTCAAGCAATTAAGCAAAAGATATATGACTATTTAGGTATAAATGAAGCTATGGTAACTGGTAACTATAGTGAAGACCAATGGCAATCTTTCTATGAATCTATCATTGAACCATTCGCTATACAGTTATCCTCAGAATTGACAGATAAGATATTTACCGAACGAGAACAGGCATTCAGCAACCGTATTATTTTTGAAGCGTCACGTTTGCAGTATGCAAGCACAAAATCAAAAGCTACTGTGATTAAGGAGTTGTTACCGTTAGGCGTACTCACGATTAATCAGGCTTTAGACTTGCTTAACCTACCACGTGTAGAGGACGGGGACGAACGTATTCAATCCCTGAACTATATAGAAAAACAATTAGCGAAACAATATCAAATCGGAGATAAGGAGGCGACACCTGATGAAAGAGATTAGAAGTGCAGAAATACAAGCAGAAACTCGAAACGATGAAATGGTGCTTGAAGGTACAGCAATCGTCTTTGATAAACCTGCACTGATTAATACACCAACAGGTTCATATACTGAAATCATCAAACGTAATGCGCTGGACGGTTTAAAATTCAATGACACACGACTTTTAGTGTCACACGATCATAACCGTTTACCATTAGCCAAATCTCCTAAGACGATGAAAATATGGCGAGATGATGCAGGCATGCATTTCAGGGCAGTATTGGCAAATACCGAAGAAGCCCGTTCAGTCTATGAAGCTATCAAACGTGGAGATATGTCAGGCGTATCATTTGGTTTCACAGTATCAGACGGCAGTCGATACGATGTAGAAACACGCACACGTACAATTACAAAGATAGATAAAGTATTAGAGTTTTCTGTGGTAAATTTCCCTGCTTATTCAGAAACATCTGTTGAAGCCAGAAGTCAAATGCAGGAAGCAGAAACGAGACAACAGCAAATTAATAAAGCAAAAATCAATTTAAATAAATTATTTATGAAGGAGTTAAAATAATATGTTCAATACAGTACAAGAAGCATTTAACCATTATCGCAATGCATCGCTTGAAGATATTGAAACACGCGCTGGGGAAATCAGAGGCACAATCGAAAATGACCCTGAAGCAGATGTGACTAAGTTAAATATCGAGATTGAAGGATTAAACCAAGCGAAAGAAAATATCAAAGAAAAGGAGCAGGAACAAGTGGAACAACGTTCATATAATCCAATTACAGGACAACAATTTAAAACTCAAGATGTACCAAAAAAAATATCTTTGGTTCAGATGAATATAGATCAGCATTTTTCAAAACAATGTTAGGACAAGAATTATCTAACGTGGAACAACGTACATTCAATCATGCAATGGATTTACAAAAAACTGAACATCGCGCAGATGAGTTTACATCTTCATCAAATGCGAGTGCGGTGATTCCTGAACAAACATTGAATGAAGTCATTCGTCGTGCTAGAACACAAGGTGGATTACTAGCTAATGTACGTTCATTCAATATGCCTACTAAAATCCGTATCCCAATTAGTACACCACAAGAACGTGCAGAATGGCATACAGAAGGCGCATATGTTGAAGCAGACAAAGCAGTTACAACAGCCGTGTCATTTGAAGCGAATGAGATTATTAAAATCTTCAGCATTTCAGTTAAAGCTAAAACAATGTCAATCTCAGCTTTCGAATCATATCTTGTTGAAGAATTGACTAACTGTGTTGTTGAAGCAATTGAATATGCACTTATCAATGGTACAGGTAAAAACCAAGGTCAAGGTATCTTAACAGGTATCACATGGGATAAGTCAAACAGCTTAACACTAACAGGAAAGTACACAGACTTCACACAAGCGCTAGGAATGCTTGCACGTGGTTATGCACAAAATGCTAAGTTCGCAATGAGTAATGCAACATTGTATAACCAAGTATACGGTGCGATGGATGCTAACCAAAGACCTATCTTTATCCAAGATGCACAACGTGAGAATGTCGGATATATCTTTGGTAAACCCGTTATCATTGATGACAATATCGAAGACGGTACAATTCTATTAGGTGACTTTAATTATATCGGTTATAACTTGCCACAAGGTATTATGCTTGAAAGTTCACGTGAGTCATCATTCCGTTCTGGTCTGATTGATTATCGTGCTATGGCAGTTGCAGATACACGTGTATTAGTTGATGAAGCATTTGTGAAGTTATCGGGTTCATCTACAACATCATCAGCATCAGCATAATATTATAAACCAGTTAGGGCATCAGTGATTAGCTGGTGTCCTTTATTCATAAAGGAGTGTTCACAATGATTATATCTATTGAAGATGCGCGCAATACTTTAAGAGTGGATGGAGACTTTAACGATGAGATTATCATTCCATTAGTCGAGGCGATACCTAACTACTTGTACCTAACAACTGGGCGTGATTGGTTAGATGAATCAGTACAACCATTAGCACAGACAACAGCTAAGTTCATATTACAACTATGGTTTGATCCACAGACACAAGATAGTGAACGATTGAAGCGTACGATTGATAGTTTGTTAGTATCTTTAACAGCATTAGGACGTGATTTTGATGGCTAGAAGTATTCCGCAGTCCTTTTATAAGTCTGCTAAATGGATTAAGTGTAAAAACAGTTATATGGCTAAGCAAAATTATATTTGTGAAAGATGTGGGGCGCTAGCGAGTATTTGCCATCATAAAGTATATCTGAATGCTGAGAATTATAAGAATCCATATGTATCACTTAATCACGACCATTTGGAAGCATTGTGTCAAACGTGTCATAATCAGGAACATTTTGGAAGTATCGCAATTGGTGAAGGATTACAATTTGATGAAAAAGGAAACATTATAAAAATCAAATAAAATAAAAATAGGATACCCCCTATAACCTTGATATGAAAGGAACGCTTGGGAAACGGTGCTGGGAGTTAACTTATCCTCCACCCGACTTTCCAAAGTTTAGGGGTGGCTAAAAAATAAAGTTAGGAGTAATTAAATATGAAATCGATTAATTTAGAAAAACTTAAAAAGTATATAGATGAAAATAATGTTAATAATAAACATATCGCTTATGATTTGTTAGAAGAGTTAACTTTTATGAAAGCTACAATGGAAGAATTAAAGCATACTGTACGTGAGCATGGCGCAACATATATCTTTACACAAGGTGAACAGTCGTATCTTAAAGAAAACCCCGCAATGAAGGCATACAATACCACTGTGACTAAATACAACGCCACATATAAGCAGCTGCTGACGTTATTACCTGATAACGTAGAAGAATCCAATGAGTTTATGGATTTTGTAAACAATGCTTAATTATATTGAAGAATATTACCGTCAAATCAAAAGCGGGGATATTGTGGCATCTAAACGCATCACAAAACAATATGAAAAACTCATTGATGATATGTACAACCACCCTCAATATATTTATGATCATGCTAAAGCAGAACGTCCTATCAAGTTCATAGAAACGTTTTGCAGGCATTCAAAGGGTGAACTGGCAGGTAAACCATTAATACTAGACTTGTTTCAAAAAGCCTATATTTCGGCACTATTCGGCTTTGTAGATAAAGAGACAGGTAAACGCCGTTATACTGAGTCATTCTTCTATGTAGCGCGTAAGAATGGTAAAACAACAATGCTTAGTGCAATAGCACTATACATGATGATAGCAGACGGAGAAAGCGGATCAGAAGTTTATTCTGTGGCCTCTAAACGAGACCAAGCGAATATCTTATTTGACCAAGCACATGAGATGATTAAGCAAAGCCCTGATTTGAGCCGTAACATCAGAAAACGCAAGAGTGATTTATATTTCAGTCACAACTTCTCTAAAATGCAGTCACTGGGCAAGAACTCAAACTCATTAGATGGTTTGAATGCGCATTTGGTCGTGATTGATGAATTACATTCTATACAAGATAGAAACCTTTATGAAGTGATGAAACAATCACAATCTGCACGTACACAGCCATTACTTATCATGATTACCACAGCAGGTACTCATCGGGGAACTATCTTTGATGATTTATATGAGTATGCGTGTAATGTAGTAGATGGTAATTTTAAAGATGATAACTTTTTACCAATTATGTATGAATTGGATGAAAAGAAAGAATATAAAAATCCTGAATGTTGGCAAAAAGCTAATCCTTCACTAAATATATCGAAGCGTGTTGAAGATTTAGAGCGTAAAGTAGCACGTGCAGAGAACGACGCAAACAATCTTACAGGCATACTCACCAAAGATTTCAACGTACGTGAAACTAGCCATAATGCATGGTTGACCTTTGAACAGATTAACAATACAGCTACATTCGATATTAAAGATTTTGCTGATTGGTATGCAATAGGCGGAGCTGACCTTTCAATTACCACTGACCTTAGTTGTGCCACATTGTTATTTGTAGATCCAGAAACTGAAATGCGCTATGTCCATCAGATGTATTGGTTGCCTGAGGACAATCTGAGGGAACGTGTGGACAATGACAAGATACCTTATGACAAATGGCATGAACAAGGCTTATTGCGTCTGTGTCGTGGTAATACGATTAATTACAGCGACATTACAGAGTGGTTTGTTGAAATGATTGAGGATTATGAAATAACGCCACTGTGGATTTATTATGATAACTATTCAGCACGGTATTGGGTGGATGAGATGGAAGGACACGGCTTTAAAATGGTGCGTACGCCACAAGGTGCTAGAACCTTAAGTTTGCCTATGCAGAATTTAGGTGCTGATCTAAAGAAGCATAAAGTGAATTATAATAACCATCCTATATTAAAGTGGTGTTTGACCAATACAGGCATAGAGACCGATAGAAACGGTAACATTGTACCTGTTAAGAATCAATCACCTAAACGTCGTATTGATGGCACAGCGTCTTTATTAGATGCATATGTGGGTTTGTTTGATAACTATGAAAGTTTTTTAAGAGCGATGTAGGATATTGGTTAGTCAGAAAAGGACAAAAAAGTCTGATTGAGAGATTAAGGAGGTTAACAATGGCATATCATTTTAATAATCGAATTAAGATTTTCCAGAGAGTCAGCAGTGGGCCAATGCCAAATCAATTTGAAGAAAAAACTATTGCAAAACCGTGGGCAGATATAAAAACGATTCGTGGCAATGAGTTTCTGGGTTCTGGACTTACAGCATCAGAAATCCCCGTGAGGTTCATTATTAGATATAGAGAGGGGATAAATTCAAAGCAACGTATTAAGTGGAAAGATTTAGATTTCAATATTGAATCTGTGCAAAATGATAACGGCTTGAATAGGACGCTAACTATATACGCTAAAGCATATAAATAGTGTGCTGAGAGAGTGTCTGTGTTGCATTGAGGAAAGAAACGCCTCACAATTATTAGTGTAATTTAAAATGAGGAGGTAATTATGACTATAAATATAGACTATTGTAAGTATTTAAAAAATAAAGTGAAAAAAGTCGATTATATTATAGGTAAATTGTATAATATAATTATGGAACCTGAAGAACTAGAATATAGTAGATCAGATACTTTAAAATTATCAGAATTATACTCAACCATTGATGTCATTGAAGGTTTATGTATGACAGATGATCAATTTCATAGGTTTATAGAGGACTACGTTGTGCATGTAAGATTGTTTTACTATAATCTGGCTGATATTATTACTGGTAAAGAAAATAATATATCATGGATTACAGAAGAGTATAATATGTATTCGAAAGTGTATAACGAAACATATGAATTATTAGATAGTATTAAATGATTATAGGAACTTTTCAGAAGAAATGGGTTAAAAAGTTATGTATTTTTTATGTTTAAACTCTACTATAAGTGGTAATATATTTATTGTGTAGATATTGACCAAATCTACACTGCAAAACACACGCATTTGTTTGTAAATGTATCCCTATATTGACTCCCCCTTATTCTCTCGTGTGAATGGGGGGGGCTTGTATATATGGTTAAAATATAGTATAGTAACTTTAGGGAATAGTAGCTTAGCGAACAGTGACGATTCATGTCCCGGGAAAATGTTTTTTCTATTCATTGTAAAATCCTTTATATTAAAGTGATTTAACCGCCTATATGGCGGTTTTTTTATGCTGAGAAAGCTATTTTTGAATTAAGAATCATAGATTATAAGAAAAAATCATAAACTATAACCTTTTGCTATGTTGAAATAACAAAAAAACCACCTTTATTGGTGGTTGAATCAAAAATATAAAAAGCGTTGGTTAAATTAACATAGAAACTGTTAATCATACCTTTTGGGTATATATGTATATTAACATATTTAAGTGAGATAGTGTAGGGAAAAGTAAAAGACAATATACATTTCCTTAATTTTTCCTTATTTTGCAAGAAAAACCTTTAATGATAAGGTTTAAAAAACATGAATTACCCCCTCGGAGGGAATCGAACCCCCATTTCAAGAACCGGAATCTTACGTGTTATCCATTACACTACGAGGGGTAAATATTAACATGCAATTATTAGTGTACCTGTCTCGTGTAGAGTGGTCAATATGATGATATTATAAAGGTGTGAGTTTTATTTTTTGACCATTTTTGACTTTTAGGTTAAAATAAGGATAATTCATAAAAGTACAAGGAGGAAATAGAATGAATTTAATTCCTACAGTAATTGAAACAACAAATCGCGGCGAACGTGCTTATGACATTTACTCAAGATTATTGAAAGACCGTATTATTATGTTAGGTTCAGCAATTGATGATAACGTAGCAAACTCAATCGTATCACAATTGTTATTCTTACAAGCACAAGATGCTGAGAAAGATATTTATCTATATATCAACTCTCCAGGTGGTAGTGTAACAGCTGGATTCGCAATTTATGATACTATCCAACACATTAAACCAGATGTACAAACAATCTGCATCGGTATGGCTGCTTCAATGGGTTCATTCTTGCTTGCAGCAGGTGCTAAAGGTAAACGTTTCGCATTACCTAACGCTGAAGTAATGATTCACCAACCACTAGGCGGTGCACAAGGTCAAGCGACTGAAATCGAAATCGCAGCAACACACATCTTAAAAACACGTGCTAAATTAAACAAAATCTTATCAGAACGTACAGGTCAATCAATTGAACAAATTGAAAAAGACACTGATCGTGATAACTTCTTAACTGCAGATGAAGCTAAAGAATACGGCTTGATCGACGAAGTTATGCAACCTGAAAAATAAGTTGTTATTAAATATAGAAATGAAAAGAGTTCCGGGGGTTTTCCGGAACTCTTATTTTTGTCTTTTATAATGTTTTATTAAGTTAATGACGGTCCACCCTAATATAATAATTCCAACTATTAGGTAAAACAGTGCAATATATAAAGAAGGGATAGCTCGCGTCATTGAAAAACTGCCGATACATATTAAAAGTAATCCAGCAATGATTACTAAAACACGTGTTACAAGACTGCTTTTATCCATTCATACACCTTCATTCACTATACTTGCTATATCTGTATAAACGTTCGAATTTTTTATGATTTCATTTAGTAATAAGCGCTCACAATACAAATATATTATATAGCTTTTTACTCATGAACTAAACTATCAAGTGCTGATTTCAAGTCAGGATATGCAAATTTGAAACCATAAGCATCTAGACGGTTCGGAATCGCTTTTTGCGTATCTAAGATAATCGTTGCTCTTTGTCCTAAGACTAAGCGTAACAGTGCACTTGGTACCCATAATTCATGAGGTTTGTGTATTGCACGTGCTAAAGCATAACCGAATAAGTTTTGACGCTCAGCAATAGGTGTTGTCATATTGAAGACGCCTGAAGCATCATCTTGATTGATTAAGAAAAGAATCGCACGTGTTAAATCTGTAATGTGAATCCATGAATACCATTGGAAACCAGTGCCTAATTTACCACCGAGATAGAATCGGTAAGGTAATTCCATAGTTGGTAAGGCACCACCTTCATCTGAAAGCACCATACCAAAACGACCGATAATGACACGCGTACCATGTTGTTCAAATTTACGCGCAAAACGTTCCCATTGATATGTGATATCAGATAGGAAATCATGCGGATCGCATTTTGATAATTCTGTGTAAGTACGGTGCACATCTGGTGTATAATAACCTACTGCACTTGCGTTGAATAAAATTCCAGGGAACTTACCTTTATGTTCAAACAATTCATAAAGTGATTGTGTGGCTTGAATACGACTTAACATCAAAGTTTGTTTATATTCATCTGTCCATCTTTTATTCAATGATGCACCTGCTAAGTTAATCACAATATCAATATGATCTGGGACTTTATCTTCCCAACCTTCTTTACTCCAGTTAACATAGGTGATCTTATCATCTAAGTTTTGACGATCTTGACGAGTTAAAATAGTAATATGTGAATCTGTACTGTGTATTGCATCTACTAAATGACTGCCAACTAAACCTGTACCGCCTGTAATAAGAAATTCTTTCATTTTTATATTCACCTCATTAGTATTAAACAACGTTTTGGATACCGAAACCCAATAGATTATAGACATTCTAAACATTCATTATTTATTCAATATTTAGTCATTAATATGTCAATTTAAACTATGTAATCTTGTTTAAATCACTTATAGCTAAGTTATAATAGAAGTACCTTCGAAATTAATTAAACATCTCTTAATTAAAAATAGTATACCCCATAATATACATGCGAAGGTGAAATTTTGACTCCCTTTAGTATTGGACCTATGCGAGCAACGTATAGGTCCTTTATCATGTCTTTTTACGGTTGTTGATGTAGTATATTATAACAATCTTATATCAATTAATCATCTTACTTGGTTTTTGACCAATCGCCTTCTGTTAACCCATTCAAATAAATATTGAAATTATAAAATGTTTCCTAAGCAAAATAATGTATACCCTAGTGGAAAATGTTATGATATATAAATGAATACAGCTCAGATATAATAGTGAAGATGTTGTAAAAAAGGGTATGAGTTAATATATCAAAATAAGTAACTCAAGTAACTTATAGAAAATGAAAAGGGATTGGAAAGAGGAGAGCACATGTCTAACAATAAAATGAGCAAACCCGCTAAGATACTAAGTGCTGTAATCGTATTTTTCTTATTATTCGGTTTAGCATTTGCGACTTTTGCTTTTGTAGATAATAACAAGAAGAGCAGCGAACGATACAGTCAACAACAGAAAAAAGAAGAGCAAGAGAAAAAAGATCGTGCTGAAAAGAAAAAACGAGAGGCAGAAAAACGCAAAAAAGAAAAAGAAGAAGAGGAACAACGTCAACAAGAAATTGCTGATCAACAAGCAGCAGAACAAGCAAGACAAAATGAATTAGCTGCACAACGTGAACAACAAAGACAACAAGCTGAACAAGCCCGTCAAAATGCAGCAACACAAAAAGCGCAACAAAAAGAACAAAAACCGCAAAAAGATAGTTCTGATGATAAAGAAGCACAACAAAAAGCTCAAGAACAAGCAGAGAAACAACGTGAGCAAGCTAGAGAAGCGGCTCAAGAAAGACAAAAAGCACAACAAGAAGCTCAGCAAAAACGTCAAGAACAAGCACAACAGCAAGCTAAAGAGCAAGCACAGCAACAACGAGAACAACAAGCTGCTCAGCAAAAACAACAGCAACAACAAAAACAGCAACAGCAAGAAAAACAACAACAAAGCAGTCAGCCCAGGCCAGGGCAAGAACAGCAGTCAAGGTCAGTAAATGAATCACAAAGCACTCAGCAAAGACAAGCACCACAACAAAATACACAATCAAGTCAGTCTTCAAGCTCGAACCAATCAAGTTCAAGTCAATCGAGCCAACAGAAGTCAGACGATTAATTCATAAAAAGGACCGCAATGCCAAAAGCACTGTGGTCCTTTCATTATGAGATAAAACTGATTAGCCAAGTGATAACGAGTGCGATAATCGCAACAACAGGTAAACAACCGCATCCGAATGGCGTGCAGCCGAAGGAATAATATTTTATTTTTCTATCCTGTTCGAAGCGGGAACGCTGGTGTTCACTTGGACTATGTTTAAAGTAATCATCATCTTTATAGCGAGGGTCATTGGGATCAATGACTTCAGGTTGGTCATTATTTGTCATGCAACTACCTCCTTCGTACATATCCATTATAAAGTAGGGAATACTGAAAATATAATGATAAGAAAAAGTGGTTTTCAGATGATTTCTTAAGTGGAAAAAGGGTATAATATATTTGTAAAGGTAGTGTTGTTCACAACAATATTACTTAAATGAAGTTGAAGTGAGTGTTTAAGCTTGCTTTTTATTCCAGATGATAGTATTATGACAATTGTAAGAGATGTTATTTTTTTGTCCCACCTGGGACTAAAAACGTCAAAGCATGGTTGCATGTTGACCCTTAAATAAAAAGAGGAGGAAATAGTAGTGGAAGACTTGCTTAAAGTCCAACAGAAATTGATTCCTGAGCTTGTCGAAAAAATGTATCGAAGATTTACAATACTCACTACTATCAAAATGCACCAGCCAGTCGGAAGAAGAAGTTTAAGTGAATATATGAATTTGACTGAACGTGTGTTGAGATCAGAAACGAATACGTTGAAAAAGCAAGAATTAATCAAGGTAAAACCGACAGGAATGGAATTAACTCCTGAAGGCGATGAATTGATTGAATCCTTAGAATCATACTTTGACATGTATTCAGACGGTTATCATCTAGCACAACTGTTAAAAGAACGCTATCAAATTAAAAACGTTTATGTTGTTCCTGGTGATACCGATATGGATAGTGCTGTAAAAAAAGAGATGGGCAGCCAGGCAGGTCAGTTATTAGAACGAACTTTTTACGAAGATGCTATCGTTTCTATCACAGGCGGTTCCACAATGGCCTCTGTGAGTGAATCAATGCATGTACTACCATTCAAAACATTCTATGTCCCCGCAAGAGGTGGCTTAGGTGAAAATGTGGTATATCAGGCGAATACGATTGCAGCAAGTATGGCACAGCAAACTGGCGGAGAATATACAACATTATATGTTCCTGACAATGTCAGTGAATCAACATATGAGTTGTTGCTTCAAGAGCCCTCAGTTCGTAATACATTAGAAATAATTAAACAATCAAATATAACCGTCCACGGCATTGGTGATGCGCTGAAAATGGCAAATAGACGTCATTCGTCTAAACAAGTGATTGAAAAGCTTCAACATCACAATGCAGTCGGAGAAGCATTTGGATATTATTTCGACAGCGAAGGTCATATCGTTCATAAAGTTAAAACGATAGGACTTCAAATGGAAGATTTAGTATCGAAGCAATATATCTTTGCTGTAGCTGGAGGTGCTTCAAAAGGAGATGCGATCAGAGCGTATCTATCCATTGCTCCTAAGAACACAATTCTAATTACAGATGAAGGCGCAGCAAGAAATATAGTTCAATCACAATCAATTTAGTTTAAAAAAGTGACTTCACTTTTTAACAATATCTTTTAAAGGAGGCCATAATAATGGCAGTTAAAGTAGCAATTAATGGTTTTGGTAGAATCGGTCGTTTAGCATTCAGAAGAATTCAAGATGTTGAAGGTATCGATGTAGTAGCAGTAAACGACTTAACAGATGATGAAATGTTAGCACACTTATTAAAATACGATACAATGCAAGGACGTTTCACTGAAGAAGTTGAAGTTGTAGATGGCGGATTCCGCGTGAATGGTAAAGAAGTTAAATCATTCGAAGAACCAGATGCAAGCAAATTACCTTGGAAAGATTTAGACATTGATGTCGTATTAGAATGTACTGGTTTCTACACTAGCGACGAAAAAGCACAAGCTCACATTGACGCAGGTGCTAAAAAAGTATTAATCTCTGCACCAGCAACTGGTGACGTTAAAACAATCGTTTATAACGTAAACCAAGATACTTTAGACAGCTCTGACGTAATCGTTTCAGGTGCTTCTTGTACTACAAACTCACTTGCTCCAGTAGCAAAAGTATTAAATGACAGCTTCGGTTTAGTAGAAGGTTTCATGACTACTATCCACGCTTACACTGGTGACCAAAATACTCAAGACGGTCCACACAGAAAAGGCGACAAACGTCGTGCACGTGCAGCAGCTGAAAACATCGTTCCTAACTCAACTGGTGCTGCTAAAGCAATCGGTAAAGTAATTCCTGAAATCGACGGAAAATTAGACGGTGGCGCTCAACGTGTTCCTGTAGCAACTGGTTCATTAACTGAATTAACAGTTGTATTAGACAAAGACGTAACAATCGAAGAAGTAAACGAAGCTATGAAAGCAGCTTCTAACGAATCATTCGGTTACAACGAAGACGAAATCGTATCTTCAGACGTAGTTGGTATGACATTCGGTTCATTATTCGATGCAACTCAAACTCGTGTTATGACTGTATCTGGTCGTCAATTAGTTAAAGTTGCAGCTTGGTATGACAACGAAATGTCTTACACTGCACAATTAGTACGTACTTTAGAATACCTTATCAAAGACGTAAAATAATCTATAAACAATAATATTAAGGTCTGAATTTAACAAGCGGTAATGTGTTGTTGAAATTCGATGACCAGCTTATGAGTAAGCGGGGAGGCACATACGCTTCTCCGCTTATTTTCATTAAGTACATGGTTATTAGAGTAGATATTTTCAGAAACATGAAAAATTTCATTTGATTCTGTATTTATATCTGCATTATTTCTGCCCATATGCTAACCTCAAATTACAGACATTTTATAAATTCGCGCTTTTATTCAAAGGAGGAAGTTTTGATGGCAAAAAAACATGTATCTGATTTAGATTTAAAAGGGAAAGTCGTATTAGAACGTGCAGACTTCAACGTACCATTAAAAGATGGAGAAATTACAAACGATAACCGTATCGTTCAAGCTTTACCAACAATTGAGTATATCCTTGATCAAGGTGGAAAATTAGTTTTATTCTCTCACTTAGGTAAAGTTAAAGAAGAAAGTGATAAAGAAAAATTAACATTAAAACCTGTAGCAGTTCGCTTAAGCGAAAAATTAGGCAAAGATGTTAAATTCGTACCGCAAACACGTGGTAAAGAACTAGAAGATGCAGTTGCTGCATTAAAAGAAGGCGAAGTACTTTTAGTTGAAAATACACGTTTCGAAGACTTAGACGGTAAAAAAGAATCTAAAAATGATCCAGAATTAGGTAAATACTGGGCATCTTTAGGTGATGTATTCGTTAACGATGCATTCGGTACAGCACACCGTTCACACGCTTCAAACGTAGGTATTGCATCTCACTTAGAAAGTGCGGCTGGCGACTTGATGGAAAAAGAAATCAAATTTATCGGTGGCGTTGTAAACAACCCTGATAAACCAGTTGTAGCAATCTTAGGTGGAGCGAAAGTTTCAGATAAAATCGGTGTAATCGAAAACTTATTAAATGTTGCTGATAAAGTCTTAATCGGTGGCGGCATGGCATATACTTTCCTTAAAGCACAAGGCTATGAAATCGGTAAATCTTTATTAGAAGCTGACAAAGTAGACTTTGCTAAAGATTTATTAGAACGTGCTGGAAACAAAATCGTTTTACCAGTTGATGGTAAAGTAGCTAAAGAATTCTCAAACGATGCACAAATCACAGTTGTAGATATCGATCAAATTCCTGAAGATCAAGAAGCATTAGATATCGGACCAAAAACTGTTGAATTATTCAAAAAAGAATTAGAAGGTGCGCATACAGTAGTATGGAACGGACCTATGGGTGTATTCGAATTCGAAAACTTCGCACAAGGTACTATCGGTGTTTGTGAAGCTATTGCTGAATTAAAAGATGCAACTACAATCATCGGTGGCGGGGACTCAGCTGCAGCAGCAATGATGCTTGGATTCGAAGATGACTTCACACACATTTCAACTGGCGGCGGTGCATCATTAGAATATCTAGAGGGTAAAGAATTACCTGGTATTGCATCAATTAGCGACAAATAAGTTGTAACTTATTAATAAACTTTCAAGGAGCGTTTTATAATGAGAAAACCAATTATTGCAGGTAACTGGAAAATGAACAAAACAGTACAAGAGGCAAAAGACTTTGTTAAAGCTTTACCTCAATTACCTGATACAAACGAAGTTGAAGCTGTTATCTGTGCACCAACAATTCAATTAGATGCATTAACTACAGCAGTTAAAAACGGTGAAGCTGAAGGATTAGCAATCGGTGCAGAAAACACTTATTTCGAAGATAACGGTGCTTTCACTGGTGAAACTTCTCCAGTTGCGTTAGCTGACTTAGGTGTGAAATACGTTATCATCGGTCACTCAGAACGTCGTGAATTATTCTTCGAAACTGATGAAGATGTTAACAAAAAAGCACATGCAGTATTCAACCACGGTATGACACCAATTATCTGCGTAGGTGAAACACTTGAACAACGTGAAGGCGGAAAAGCTGAAGAAGTTGTCGGCGAACAAGTTAAAAAAGCATTAGAAGGCTTATCAGACGATCAATTAAAACAAGTTGTCATTGCTTATGAACCAATCTGGGCAATCGGTACTGGTAAATCTTCAACTGCTAAAGATGCAAACGAAATGAGTGCATTTGTTCGTAAAACAGTTGCAGATCTTGCTAGCCAAGAAGTTGCAGATGCAGTACGTATTCAATATGGCGGTAGCGTAAAACCTAACAACATTGCTGAATATATGGCTGAATCTGATATCGACGGCGCATTAGTCGGCGGAGCTTCATTAAAAGTTGAAGACTATGTAAAATTATTAGAAGGTGCTAAATAATATGGCGAAACAACCTACAGCATTAATCATCCTTGATGGTTTTGCAAATAGAGAAGATGTACACGGAAACGCAGTTAAACAAGCGCATAAACCTAACTTTGACCGTTATTATGCAAAATATCCTACAACTCAAATCGAAGCAAGTGGTCTTGAAGTAGGTCTTCCTGCAGGTCAAATGGGTAACTCAGAAGTAGGTCACATGAACATTGGTGCTGGCCGAATTGTTTACCAAAGTTTAACTCGCATTAATAAATCAATTGAAGACGGCGACTTCTTTGAAAACGAAGTATTAAACGAAGCAATTGAACACGTTAAAGCAAACAATTCTGCATTGCATGTATTTGGTTTACTATCTGACGGTGGTGTACACAGTCACTACACACATCTATTTGCAATCTTAAAATTAGCTAAACAACAAGGGCTTGATAAAGTCTATGTACATGGTTTCTTAGACGGCCGTGACGTAGATCAAAAATCAGCATTAAAATATGTGAAAGAAACTGAAGAACAATTCAAAGAAATCGGTATTGGTCAATTTGCATCAATTTCTGGTCGTTATTATGCAATGGACCGTGACAAACGTTGGGAACGTGAAGAAAAAGCGTATAACGCAATTCGTGACATTAATACACCTGAGTATGCAACAGCAGAAGAAGGTATCGAAGCAAACTATGCGAATGATTTAACTGATGAATTCGTTGTACCATTCTCAATCAAAGAACAAAATGAAGGCGTTCAAGATGGAGACTCAGTAGTATTCTACAACTTCCGTCCTGACAGAGCGGGCCAACTTTCTGAAATCTTCACAAACAAAGATTTCAAAGGCTTTGAAGTGAACCAACCTAAAGATTTATTCTTTGCGACTTTCACAAAATACAACGATCAAGTTGATGGTCGTGTTGTATTTGAAAAAGTAGATTTAAAACAAACAATCGGTGAAGTTGCTGAAGCAAACAACTTAACACAATTAAGAATTGCCGAAACTGAAAAATATCCTCATGTTACTTACTTCATGAGTGGTGGACGCAATGAAGAATTTGAAGGAGAACGTCGTATTTTAATCGACTCTCCAAAAGTTGCAACGTATGACTTAAAACCTGAAATGAGCGCGTATGAAGTAAAAGATGCTTTATTAGGCGAGTTAGATAAAGGTGACTTAGACTTAATCATCTTAAACTTTGCGAACCCAGATATGGTTGGACACAGTGGTATGTTAGAGCCTACTGTAAAAGCAATTGAAGCAGTAGATGAATGTCTTGGTGAAGTCGTAGACAAAATCTTAGAAATGGGTGGCCATGCAATTATTACAGCTGACCATGGTAACTCAGACCAAGTATTAACAGACGATGATCAACCAATGACAACACACACAACTAACCCAGTTCCAGTTATCGTTACTAAAGAAGGCGTGACATTACGTGAAACTGGTAAATTAGGAGATTTAGCTCCAACGTTACTTGATTTACTTGATGTTAAACAACCTGAAGAAATGACTGGTGAGTCATTAATTAAACATTAATTGTTCACAATCAATATCGTTTAATTAATTCATTTTTTAAGCAAGACAAGTTATAATATATATGAAAGCAATTATGAAAAGGAGATTATCAACATGCCAATTATTACAGATGTTTATGCTCGCGAAGTCCTAGATTCTCGCGGTAATCCAACAGTTGAAGTAGAAGTATTAACTGAAAGCGGTGCATTCGGTCGTGCATTAGTACCATCAGGTGCATCTACAGGTGAATACGAAGCCGTAGAATTACGTGACGGTGACAAAAAACGTTACGGTGGTAAAGGTGTTACTAAAGCAGTTGAAAACGTAAACGAAATTATTGCTCCTGAAATCGTTGAAGGAGAATTCTCAGCATTAGATCAAGTTTCAATTGATAAAATGATGATTCAATTAGACGGAACAGAAAACAAAGGTAAATTAGGTGCTAACGCTATCCTTGGTGTTTCTATTGCTGTTGCACGTGCTGCAGCTGACTTCTTAGGTCAACCACTTTATAAATATTTAGGTGGATTCAATGGTAAACAATTACCAGTTCCAATGATGAACATCGTTAACGGTGGTTCTCACTCAGATGCGCCAATCGCATTCCAAGAATTCATGATTTTACCTGTTGGAGCTGACACATTCAAAGAAGCATTACGCTGGGGTGCTGAAATCTTCCACAACTTAGCTAAACTTCTTAAAGGTCGTGACTTAGAAACTGCAGTAGGTGATGAAGGTGGTTTCGCACCTAAATTCCACGGTACTGAAGATGCTGTAGACACAATCTTAGAAGCAATCAAAACTTCTGGTCTTGAACCAGGTAAAGATGTATTCTTAGGATTTGACTGTGCTGCTTCTGAATTCTACGAAGACGGCGTATACGACTACACTAAATTCGAAGGTGAAGGCGGCGCTAAACGTACTTCAGCTGAACAAGTTGACTACTTAGAAGAATTAGTTAACAAATACCCAATCATCACTATCGAAGATGGTATGGACGAAAACGACTGGGATGGTTGGAAACAACTTACAGATCGTTTAGGTAAAAAAGTTCAATTAGTAGGTGACGACTTATTCGTTACTAACACTAAAAAATTATCTGAAGGTATCGAAAAAGGTATTGGTAACTCAATCTTAATCAAAGTTAACCAAATCGGTACTTTAACTGAAACATTTGACGCTATCCAAATGGCTCAAAAAGCTAACTACACAGCAGTTATCTCTCACCGTTCAGGTGAAACTGAAGATACTACAATTGCTGACATCGCAGTTGCTACAAACGCTGGTCAAATCAAAACAGGTTCATTATCAAGAACTGACCGTATCGCTAAATACAACCAATTATTACGTATTGAAGACGAATTATACGAAACAGCTGAATTTGACGGCATCCATTCTTTCTACAACTTAGACAAATAAGATAGACTTTACTGATATTGAGTTCACGCAAAATTTAATTCAGTAACTTTACTACAGAAACTGTTAAGGTCTCATCAACCTTAGCAGTTTCTTTTTTGCTTTCTAATGCAGACACTCCCGCTCATGTTCAAGAACTGATATAATGAAAAACAATGGAAGTATTCTAAAGGCATGAAGGAGTTTGAAAAAATCATGGATACTGAAAACAATAAAGTAATGCGTGCAAAAAAATCGGGTAGATTTATAGCATATGCATCACTCTTTTTAGCAATGATGTACGGCACATACATTTTTGTAGTGTTGGATAAAAGTGTTATTACAGACTTATTGACTTCTCATCAGATTGATGCAACGAAAAACGCAGTCGGAAATTTCTTAAATAGTTATCGCTTAACAGGAATTATGTATTTATTGGCTTATTTATGTGGATTGATCGCAATTTGGAATCAACACCCTTATTTATGGTGGTTCTTATTTGCGGTTTATATTTCACAAACATTCTTTACAGCAGTAAACGCAGGCCCAATCTTACAAAGTATCGTCCATGTGAAATCATTCTATATGACATTACCATTATGGATTACACTAGCAGGATCGTTGATTTTGGCGCTGTATATGTTGATTATTTCTATCAAACGAAAAAGTACTTTTAATCGATAGAACCCTCAGTGTGTTATGAATTGAATTTGATAAATAGACACCTAACGTGTTATAATTGCTAGGTATATTATGAATGGAGGAGTAAAGCATGCACATTTTGTTGACAGTTTTATTAGTTATAGACTGTATCGCATTAATCACAGTTGTGTTACTCCAAGAAAGCAAAAGCAATGGACTTTCAGGAGCCATCAGCGGGGGCGCTGAACAGCTCTTTGGTGGAAAACAGAAACAACGCGGCGTGGATTTATTCTTAAACCGTGTCACAATTGTCTTATCTATTGTGTTTTTCGTTTTAATGCTCGCAATTACTTATCTCAATATGTAAATGTAAGGTCCGACAATGTTAAAGTCGGGCTTTTTTCATTATAATGGTAATTGTGTATTGTATATTTAGAAAGAGATGAAGGGATTGAACGACATGCAGATTAAATTGCCTAAACCGTTCTTCTTTGAAGAAGGTAATAGAGCAGTGTTATTATTACATGGATTTACAGGGAATTCATCAGACGTGCGCCAATTAGGCCGTTTTTTACAAAAGAAAGGTTATACTTCTTATGCGCCGCAATATGAGGGACATGCAGCACCGCCGGAAGAGATTTTACAATCTAGTCCGCATGTTTGGTTTAAAGATGCGTTAGATGGCTATGATTTCTTAAAATCTAAAGGCTATGATGAAATTGCGGTAGCCGGCTTATCCTTAGGTGGAGATTTTGCTTTGAAATTAAGCTTAAATAGAGATGTAGAGGGTATTGTAACCATGTGTGCGCCTATGTTTATTAAGACAGAAGGCTCAATGTACGAAGGTGTCTTAGAGTATGCACGCAACTTTAAGAAATACCAAGGAAAAGATCAAGAGACGATTGATCGAGAAATGGAAGCTTTCCAACCTACAGGTACATTAAAAGAATTACAACAAACAATTCAAAATGTCAGAAATCATGTAGATGAAGTCATGGATCCATTATTAGTCATTCAAGCTGAAAAAGATGACATGATTAATCCTGATTCAGCAAATGTGATTTATGAAGAAGCATCTTCTGACGAAAAAGATATTAAATGGTATGCCGATTCAGGGCATGTAATTACCATTGATAAAGAAAAAGAACAAGTCTTTGAAGATATATATGAGTTTTTAGAAGGACTTGATTGGTCAGAATAAGACGAATAAAAAATTATAAATAAGAAAGAAAGGAGGGGGCATCATGGATTTAAAACAATCTGTCACAGAAATTATAAAACAACCTGATTATGAACCCATGTCAGTTTCAGATTTCCAAGACCGTTTAGGTTTAGATAATGCCGACTCATTTAGAGATTTAATAAAGGTGTTAGTTGAACTGGAACAATCAGGTTTAGTTGAACGAACAAAAACAGACCGCTACAAAAGAAAGGGTAATCAAAAAAATATGAAAGATAACTTAGTAAAAGGAACGTTAAGCCAAAACAAAAAAGGGTTTGCCTTCCTTAGACCTGAAGACGAAGATATGGAAGATATCTTTATTCCACCGACAAAAATCAACCGTGCGATGGATGGCGATACTGTTATTGTAGAAGTACAGCCCTCACGCGGAGATTTCAAAGGTAAAGTCGAAGGTGAAGTCAAATCTATTGAAAAACACTCAATCACACAAGTGGTAGGAACTTATACAGAAGGCCGTCACTTTGGATTTGTGATTCCTGATGACAAACGTATTATGCAGGATATCTTTATCCCTAAAGGTCAAAGTTTAGGTGCTGTTGAAGGCCATAAAGTGTTAGTTCAAATTTCTAAATATGCTGAAGGAAATGATAATCCTGAAGGTCATGTGTCTGCGATTTTAGGACATAAAAATGATCCAGGTGTAGATATTCTTTCTATCATTTACCAACACGGTATTGAAATTGAATTCCCTGATGAAGTCTTAAAAGAAGCAGAAGCTGTACCAGAATATATAGAACCGTCAGAATTAGAAGGACGTAAAGATTTACGTGATGAATTGACGATTACAATTGATGGTGCAGATGCGAAGGACTTAGATGATGCGATTGCGCTTAAGAAATTGAAGAATGGTAATACGCAATTGACAGTCAGCATTGCGGATGTCAGCCACTATGTAAAAGAAGATTCAGCATTAGATAAAGAAGCGTATGATCGTGGAACAAGTGTTTACTTAGTAGACCGCGTTATTCCAATGATTCCACACCGTTTGAGTAATGGTATTAGTTCATTGAATCCTAATGTTGACCGTTTAACATTAAGCTGTCGTATGGAAATTAATTCAGATGGTAAAGTTGTTAAACATGAAATCTTTGATAGTGTCATTCAATCTGATCATCGTATGACGTATGATGAAGTCAACCAAATCATCACTGATCATGATGAAAATGTGCGTGCACAATACCCAGATGTGACACCGATGTTAGACTTAGCAAAAGAATTAAGTGAAACATTAATTCAAATGCGTAAACGTCGTGGTGAAATCGACTTCGATATTGATGAAGCGCAAGTGATTGTCAATGAAGAAGGAATTCCAGTAGATGTGAAGATGCGTGAACGTGGTGAAGGTGAACGTTTAATTGAATCATTTATGTTAGCAGCGAACGAAACGGTTGCTGAACACTTCAATAAAATGGAAGTACCATTTATCTATCGTGTCCACGAACAACCTAAATCAGATCGCTTAACGCAATTCTTCGAGTTTATTACGAACTTCGGTATTCTAGTAAGAGGCACAGGAGAAGATGTATCTCCAAGTACGCTTCAAGAAATTCATGAGAAAGTAAAAGGTCTGCCAGAACAAACGGTTGTATCTACAATGATGTTACGCTCAATGCAACAGGCACGTTATGAAGATGTGAACTTAGGTCACTTCGGCTTATCTGCAGATTATTATACGCACTTCACATCGCCAATTCGTCGTTATCCTGACTTAGTAGTACATCGTTTAATCCGCAAGTACTTGATTGAAGATTCAATGAGCGGCAAAGAACTTCGCAAATGGGAAGACAAATTGCCGGAAATTGCGGAACATACGTCTAATCGTGAACGTCGTGCTATCGAAGCAGAACGTGATACAGATGAACTTAAGAAAGCAGAGTTCATGCTTCAACATATTGGTGAAGAATTTGAAGGTATTGTCAGCTCAGTCGCGAACTTTGGTATGTTCGTAGAATTACCGAATACTGTTGAAGGTATGGTTCATGTATCAAGTATGACAGACGATTATTACCAATTCGCTGAAGGTCAAATGGCTATGATTGGTGAACGTACAGGTAATGTTTTCCGTATCGGTGATACAGTGAAGATTAAAGTCGTCAACGTAGATGTTGATCAACGTATGATTGATTTCCAAATCGTAGGTATGCCTGAACCAAGACGTAGAAAATCAAATGAACGTCCTGCACGTGGCACAACGATTCAAACGAAAACACGTGGTAAAAGCTTAGGCGGCGACAAGAAAAAAGGGAAGAAGAAACAGCGTAAAGGTAAAAACCAACGTAATCGTGATAAACAAAAGGACACGGACCACAAACCGTTTTACAAAAGTAAAAAGGTAAAACAAAAAGCGCGTAAAAAGAAAAAATAAGAGAAATTGAGTGGGATGGCCGCTCCTCTCTTTTTATAAAATTTTTCACAACAAGAGGTGAACACGATGTCGAAGAAGAAGAAAAAGTCTCCTGGTACTTTAGCGGAGAATCGTAAAGCCAGACATGACTATAATGTAGAAGATACGATTGAAGCGGGCATTGTGTTAAAAGGTACAGAGATTAAATCGATTCGTCGTGGCAGCGCAAACTTAAAAGATAGTTTCGCTCAAGTAAAAAATGGTGAAATTTACGTTCATAATATGCATATTGCGCCATACGAAGAAGCCAATCGATTTAATCATGATCCAGTGCGACCAAGAAAATTACTCTTACACAAAAGAGAAATTGAAAAATTAGGCACACGTACAAGAGAAATCGGTTATTCGATTATCCCATTAAAACTGTATCTGAAACATGGTGTATGTAAAATGTTGATTGGCGTCGCAAGAGGTAAGAAGAAATATGACAAACGTCAAGATCTTAAAGATAAAGCAATTAAACGCGACATGCAGCGTGCGATGAAAGATCGTTATTAAGGGAAAGCAGGTTAAACCTGCTTCCCGCATTCTTAGTTTATTTGAAAATCATTTATAAACAATTATATTGATTACTAAATGCATATTTGATATGATAAAGAGTGCTATTGGATTCTAGTGAATAGAATCTATTTAATATTATTTCGGGGGCGTTTTGGATTCGACAGGGGTCCCCAGAGCTTATTAAGCGTGTCGGAGGGTTGTCTCCGTCATCAACACACACAGTTTATAATAACTGGCAAAACAAACAATAATTTAGCAGTAGCTGCCTAATCGCACTCTGCATCACCTAACAGCATCGCCTATGTGCTGTTAACGTGATTCAACTTTAGTAGGATACGCTAGGCACTGCTGTTCGAAGTCTGTCTAGAAGAGATTAATCGAACTAGCATGATGTTGGTTGTCTATTTCCTACCATCATGTGAAATTTGAATAATAGACTACACACGTAGAAAGATTTGTATCAGGATCCTTGGACGCGGGTTCAAATCCCGCCGCCTCCATACATAGAGCCTTTAACCATTGCGGTTAGAGGCTTTTATTTTTTGTTGCTACAGAAAAAAGAACGGTGAGAAATTCACCGTTCCTAAATTGTTTTAGAACATAGACATTTATTTTAATTCGATTTTTGCTGTTTCTGTTCCCCAAAAACCAGACTGTACTTGCAATACTAAATTATCTTTTTCGGCAATACTAGGTGCTACATCAAATACAAGTTTTGCATTTTTTGTACTTTCGGGATTGATTTTGTCACCAATAAAACCTAAATCATCAGGCGATACAGCTTGGTTTGCAGTGATTGTTGCAGAACCATCAGCTTCAAATGTTTTTTTATCGCTTAAAAGTTTAAAGAACGAATCGGTAATGTCTACAGCTTTATCTCCGTTATTTTTAACTGTAATATCTAATACTATGAATTTGCCTTTTGCATTATTTGTCATTACATCTCCAACTTGATCTACAATGGCTTTATTAGTTACATTAAACTCCATTTTTCCGACTTTAACAACTTCGTTCATTTTATTCGATGATTTTGTTTCTGGTTTTTTATCATCTTTTTTTGCCTCTTGTTTATCTGATTTTTGTTCTGTTTTAGTCTTGCTTGTGTTATTGTCAGTCGGTGTCTTATTAGTCATTATATTAACCACACTTATTGCAACTAACACAGTAATCAAGATTTTTACCCATAACTTCCAGTTTTTCTTAAACTTCCACATTAGGAATAATCCTACTGGGAATACAAATAATAGCATTAAAATTGTGAACCAAGTTGACTGATACCACTTTTCTTTTTCTTTCATGTTGATTCCTCCTGATGTTGTTTGTTTTTATAATTAAGCGTAAGAAAACTCAGTTATCAATCTTAGATTTTATGAATCAAGTAAAGTTAAATACAATTTCCGCTTATTTATCAATGTAAATAAGTAGTTAGTATCTAAATTGCTGTCTTCATATAGAATCGAAGAGATAATAGATAACTAAATAGTTCAATATAGTCACCTTAATTATTTTATAACGTTTAAATTATATCACTTTAATCTTTGTTTTTAACAAAACGGGCTAAATAATTCAAAAAAATTGAGGTGACTGTCAAAAAAGTCTCATGAAAATATCACTAAAATATTTTAATATTAATCTTTGTGAACTGAATTAAATGACTTGTTCATGTATAAGTCCTTAAGATTTATGATGGTGCAGAAATATTATAGAATGTATGAATATGAATGAGAAAGGTGATATGAGTATGTATATAAATCCAAAAGACTTAGAAACAGGAAATATGTATAAAATGTTGATAGGTACAGTGACACCTAGACCAATCGCTTTTGTCACTTCACAAGATGAAAAAGGTAATGTAAATGCAGCGCCCTTTGCATTCTTTAATGTAGTGTGTCCTGAACCACCAATGTTAATGATATCTGTAGGTAAAGATAATGGAGCGCTAAAAGATACAAGTGCAAACATTCTAAGTACTAAAGAATTTGTGGTGCATATTGTAGATGAAGATATCGTAAAAGATGTAGTAAAAACAGGCGATAATTATGAGGCTGATGTGAACGAACTAGACATGACTGATCTTACAACAACTGATTCTAAAGTTGTGAATGTACCTAGTGTGAAAGAAGCCAAAGTTCGATATGAATGTGAATTAGTTCATCATTTAGAATTAGGAGATGAACAAAAAGGAACAGACATGCTTGTAGGACAAATAAAGTCAATTTACATTGATGATGAAATTTATGATGTAGATAAAGCTTATGTGGATGTTGAAAAATTAAATCCAATTACACGTGTAGTAGGTAATCATTATGTAAGAATTGGTGAGCCTGTAGAAGATTTATTAGATAAATAAAAGCCACTATTTGTATAAAAAGGTCTAACATTGATGGATGAATTTTATCAATGTTAGACCTTTCTTTTTTAACTTAAGCGTCTAGCAATGTGATCAAAGAGTCTTGCTGGTAAAATGGCATGTAAGAAAACAAGAGGTTTTGCTCCCATACCGATTAAATAACGTGCTTTAGGTTTCTTTTTTGAAGCGGCTTTTAAAATAGTATCGGCAATAATTTTAGGGTTTGAAAGTAAATTAGAATTATATTGTTTGTGCATACCTTCTGCTGCTTTAAAAGCCGCTTTTTCATATGCACCGCCTTTAGCTGATGCTGCTAATTGATCTGCTGCGATATGACCCCAATCAGTTTTGATGCCACCAGGTTCAATAATAGAAACTTCAATGCCAAATGGCTCAACTTCCATTCTTAAAGCATCACTGAAAGCTTCTAAAGCGTATTTAGTGGCATGATACCATGCGCCAAAGTATGAAGTGAAACGGCCACCCATCGAGGATATATTAATGATTTTCCCAGAATGTTGTTTACGCATATAGGGCAACACTAATTGAGTGAGTCGTGCTAAACCAAAAAGATTTACTTCAAATTGTTTTCTTGCTTCTGAAATTTCTACATCTTCTATAGCTCCGTACGAACCATAACCCGCATTATTAATGAGAATATCGATACGATTTTGTTCTGAAATCACTTGTTCAACAGTTTTTTGTATGGATGATTCATCTGTAATATCCATTTTTATTGCATGTATATTTTTTAAAGCGTTCAGTTTTTCTATTCTTCTACCAACGCCATAAACAATGTATCCTTTATCAGCTAAAAGTTGTGCTGTTTGAAAACCAATTCCACTTGTTGCACCTGTAATTAATACGACTTGTTTGGTCATATCATCACTCCTTTTCTATTTAGTGAATTAATCATACCTGATTAATGAAAATTATGGAATTAAATTGCATTCTAATCAATTTTACTTGATTTATTATAGTTTTATAGGTTTCGTTTTCCATCATCTTAATGACAAATATTTGTGATTTTAATGATTATATTGTCTGAATAATTGTGGTATCTAAATTATTTTGAAGAAATGAGGCAAAAGGGTATACAAACCTAAATAATGGGTGTAGTATAGTACTTAAGTAATTGTTCGTGAAATTGATTTGCAGTTTTAATTCGTATGAATTTACTCCCATTGATTTTTATAAACAAGTTACAAATATTCGTGCAAAAGCACATACGGAGGATTTTTATATGAATAGTGGTACAGTTAAATGGTTTAACGCAGAAAAAGGTTTTGGATTTATCGAAAGAGAAGATGGTAACGACGTATTCGTACATTTCTCAGCTATCCAAGGCGAAGGTTACAAATCATTAGAAGAAGGCCAAAAAGTTGACTTCGACATCGTTGAAGGCGACCGTGGCGAACAAGCTGCAAACGTTGTAAAAATGTCATAATTTTTACCTAAGCTGATTAAAACAGCACAACAATCTGAAAAGGTTGTTGTGCTGTTTTTTATTTACCTTCTTATTTATTGTTTGTAGTGATCGAATTTACCAGCTTCGATGTCTGCTTCTCTTCGTTCTATTTCATCATAAACTGCTTGTTGTTCAGCTTCATCACCATCATAGTATCCTTGTTCAATCGCATGTTTGGTTTGAATTTCAGCTGAAGATAATCCACCGTTATATTTTTTTCGTAAAGCATCGATATATTCTTCTTCTGTTTGCGCTGCATTGATTTCCGCATTTACATCTTCTGTTGGCTCCTCAGCTTGTGACTGTGCATTTTGATCATAGACAGATTGTTCAGCACCACTTTCTACACGAAGTGAGCTTTCATATGCGGCACTTGCAGGACCTTCTGTCACGTTGCCTTGTGGAATTACGCCATTCGCAACGGCACTATTATAAGCTTTGATCTTATCAATTTCTGCATAATTACCATAAATTACATTTTCTAAAGTTGTTCTGTCGGTGATATTGCTTAAATCAACTTGTTGGCTTTGTTGATTTTGTTTTTCTGCAGATGATTCATCTTTATTTTGCTGTTCAGTGTTTGCTTGTTGTTCGTTTTGCGTATTATTTTCTTTCTGTTGATTTTTGTCTGTTTGTTTTTTCTTTTCATTTTCTTCATTTTTAGATTGTGATTTGTCTTTCTTTTCAGTAGCTGCTTTGTCTTCGGTATCTTCTTTTGGTTTTTCATCATTTTGCCCGCATGCTGAAACGATTAATATACTCATGGCTAAGAGTGCGAATAACTTTTTCATTGAATCAACAACCTTTCTCTCTTTATGTGTATTACTTAACTATAGCCCTCTTTCAGATGGTATGAAACCCTTTTCAAAATAAAAAAGACCTGTAAAAACAGGTCTAGTGAAGATTAGGTTATAAATAGATATTACCTTTTGCATATTGATAAAATCGTTTTTTACTTGGGATGAAGAGTGCTAATACTGTGACAACACCTAATTTACCGCAAATCATCACAATAATAATGATGATTTTAGTTAATGTACCGTATTCAGAAGTGAAGTTCATACTTAAGCCGACTGTACCAAAAGCAGATACGACTTCGAAGATGACTTTCATGAAAGGTGTTGTTTCATTTAATAGACTAACAATAAATGTGACAGTTAATACAAAGATAAAGCTGACTGTTGTGACCGCAATGGCTTTCGCAATTGTTTTAGGCTTGATTGTTCTGCTGAAGATAGTGGTATGGTCTTCATTACGTAAAGTACTATAAACAAACATAATCATAACAATGAAAGTTGTGACTTTAATCCCACCAGCAGCACTAAACGGTGCACCACCGATAAACATAAGTACCATCATCATTAATGCGGTAGGGGTATGAATTAATTCTAAGTCAACAGATTGGAAACCTGCTGTTCTTGTTGTAACAGATTGAAAGAATGAAGTCCCAAGCTTACCCCACATACTGAAAGGTTTTAAAGTATTGTTGAACTCTAATAAAAAGTAAAGCGCCATGCCGCCAAAAATTAAGACTAATGTTGTTGAAAGCACAACTTTGGTATGTAGCTTTAGTTTATTTAATCTTCTAGTTTTTACTAAATCTGACATGACTACTGGTCCCAGTCCGCCCATAATAATTAAAATGGGGATGACAAGCGTAACAACTGGATCATCATTAAATCCAATCATATTCTTAGAAAATAATGCAAATCCTGCATTATTAAAGGCTGAAACAGAAGTAAAGATGCTGATAAATAATCCTTTGCCGAAGCCATATCTAGGTACGAAAGATAAGGCAAGTAATAACATGCCTATAAATTCTGTAGACAAGCTATAGAGTGTTAGTTGTCGAATTAAACGAACCATTCCGCCTGGCTCATCAACATTCCAAGTGACCATGATTAATTTGCGTTCATGCATAGAAATTCTGCGATTCGCTATGATTAAAGTGAGTGTTGTAATGGTCACAATCCCTAAACCACCGATTTGAATTAAAAACATAATAATAAGGTCACCAAGCCAGTTGAATTGCGAAGTAATATCCACAGTTGATAGGCCAGTGACTGTAAATGCGCTAGATGCGACAAAGAATGCATCAATAAAAGATGTATATTGTTTACCAGTCCATGGCAAATATAATAACAGTGCACCTAGTAATGTCGTGCTCAGAAATAGTAATAAATAAACAGTTAAGGGTTTCTTTAGGAAAGCCACATAAACACCTTCTTTAATAGGGTAGATTTTGGTGTATATTTCAAATACAACTGTTATTATACATCCATTTTCTGTAATTGCATCTGTCAATTATCAAAAAATAAAAATTAATTTTTTGTAAAGATTTTAAAGGTTGATTGCAATCTTCAACTTTAGCCAGATAGGGTATCAATATTGTATAATTAAAATGAATAATTTTAAGCAAAAGGAGAAATATATGAAGAAAATACTTACACCGCTTATTATTATCGGCATTGTTATTGTCATCATTGGAGTTACAATGATTGGCCCATATAATAAACTTGTCGGTATGGACGAAGATACGAATACAGCACTTTCAAACATCGATAACCAATTACAACGTCGTGTAGACTTAATTCCTAACCTTGTGAACACTGTTAAAGGTTACGCTAAGCATGAAGAAGATGTATTTAAACAAGTTTCTGATGCACGTAGTAAACTTGCAGGTGCATCAACACCAAAAGAGAAAGCGGAAGCTAATGGCGAAGTCAATTCTGCATTAAGCAGATTATTAGCTATCAGTGAAAACTATCCTGATTTAAAAGCAGATAAACAATTTACAGGATTACGTGACGAGCTTGCAGGTACAGAAAATAGAATTGCAGTAGCACGAAATGATTATAATACATCTGTTAACAAATATAACCAAGCGATTCGCCATTTCCCAACAACCATTGTAGCTAAGCTATTCGGATTTGATAAGAAAGAATACTTTAAAGCCGAAAGTGGTGCAGACAAAGCACCTAAAGTTGATTTCGGCACTGACTCATCTCAATGATCAGAAAAAGTGCCAGCGTCTTAGCTGTCATATGGGTTGGGATGTTACTCGTCGCACAAAGTATGTTTGCGGCATCAGATAAATTTCCGGAATTAGAACAACCTGTTTTTGTACAAGACCACGCAGATTTGATTACGAGCCAAGACAAAGATGAGATGGCTAAAAAAGGCCAAAAACTTCAAGACGGTACAGATTCAGATATTTTGGTGATGACCATGAAATCAATCGGACAAACACCAAAAGAAGATTATGCTTATCAAGCAGGCCGACATTATAAAGTCGGTGATCAAAAGCATAGTCGAGGCGTTGTAATTTTAGTCAATTTAGATAACGGCAATGAATATCAAAATCGTGGTATTCAAGTTGCGGTTGGCCGAGGGTTAGAAGGTGTCTTAAATGATGCTAAAGTCGGCGCATTGATTGATGATAACTTCATGCCTTATGCTGAAAAAGCAGGACAGACTGATAATAAAGAAAAACAAAAAGCATATTACAGTCAAGGCATTACACAACTTTATAATGCAATTTGGAAAGAAATAGCCAAAGCTTATGGCTATGATGGTGAAAAATTTACTGAAGATACACCTAAAGCGCAAAACCAATCAGAAGGTGATGGGCCATTCAGCTTATTTGGTATTATTTTTATTATTATCATTATCATCATTATTATCTCCATTAAAAATGGTGGCGGCGGACCTCCAAGAGGAGGCGGTCGCAGAAGAGATAATACAGGTACTTGGTGGGTCGGCACTGGAGGTTTTGGTGGCGGTTCATCAAGTGGCGGTGGTTTCAGCGGCGGCAGCTTCGGCGGAGGCGGCGGCTTCGGCGGCGGAGGTGCTGGACGCGGATTCTAACAACCGAATTGTATTTATCAGAAGCAGAGCATTTCGTGCTCTGCTTTTTTATGAGGTTTAATTGTTTAAAATGTAATGTTCATTCTGAACTCATAACTATTTAAAGATTCGCACGAAATTATGAATTTTATGTAAAAAATGTGTATAAAATATATCAATTTAAATAAGAATATCTTGTATTTCTTGTGTGTTTAGGCTAACTTTATAATTAAGATGTATAAATGATTGCATATAGAGAACAAAGTCATCTTAAAGTTTTCGAACATTGCGTTACAAAAGAGAAAAGGTTTGGATATAAATACAGTTGTTTGTTAAATAAGATTTTTTTATTAACTGTATTTTATTCCGATGCTTATGTTATACTGTTGAAAAAGCCTATTTAACTGATAAGAATGATTTCCTCTTTGGTGGAAATTTATCGTTGTTAATATTTTTTCATTCAGAAATATCTTTAAGTGGGGTTGTTACATGAGTTTTTATAAGTTTATTATTACTTTTATGGAAGATGATACGCCATTCGGACAATTAGCTGATTGCATTGTAAGAGATCATAATTTTCCTAAAGAAGAAACAGATATAGATAATATATATGATTATGTACATGAGAATTATTTTGAACATCATCTTTTAGAATCAGCTAACAGAGCCATCAGTGTATATAAAAGTAACTAAAAGAAAAGCAAGTGCATCTCAAAATTGTGCACTTGCTTTTCTTATAGATAAAAATAAATCGTAAAAATTACGATTTATGGTTTACAAATGACGAAACGTCATGTAATATAAAACGTAACCGTTACGATTTACGGTCACTTAATTACAACTTACTTTACTTAATCAATTCGGTACACGGGAATGTACCGAATTTTTTTGCGTTCACTAGTGTTTTTCACAACGTATTAATTAACGTCTGCAGCCTTTTTAATAGGATAGATCAACCAATGCTCATCAATATATTCATCGCCATATTTACGAGAATTCGTTTCAAAACCTATTTTTGAGAAACCGTACTCACTATAGAAAGTCAGTGCACTGATATTATTTGAAGCAACAGGGGCCATAATTTTCTCAATTTGAAGTTCAGTACAAAAGTTTGCGACAGTATTTAATAACTTCTCATCCAAATGGTCAATATCCTTCACATACATATTTTCAATTATAGCTTTATGTTGTGTTCCAACTATAATTGGATGGAATAATGTCAAAGCTCCCACTAATTCATTATTAAAAAATACACCGAACAGATATTGTGCATTGTTATTGGCGTCTATCAACTTTTTGAAATATTCCCTGCACACTTTGTCCTCATCATAAATCGCCCAAGTATAAATATTTTTTGGATCACTTGTAGCTTCTTTAAATAGCTGATAGACCTCTTCTAAATCATCAGGATTTAGTAATCTAATTTCTTTCATGGATTTAACACCTCTCTTATGACTTTCTTAACTTTTGCTTAAATTTAATAATGTGGTCATTATTGATAAGTTTAATTTAATATTATTATATACTTTTAATCAAAGCAACACTTAATAGGTGTCCCTAAGAAAAAAGTAAAGTTTGAAAAGCGATTGTTCACAATATTGGACGATTTTAACGAAAATATATGGTATATCAAAAAGCTAATCTTATTTTAAAGTAGTTTTTAATCACACCATGAATATTTCGCCAATAAAATATCTGCAAACTTTTAATATGAAACTGTCTAATGATTGGTAGTTTAAAAGTATAAAATAACGCGCATTACACTCTAATACGCTGACTAATGTTAAACTATTATTAAAGAAACAAACTGGCCATATTATATAAGCAAGGGGTAGATAGGATGACGCAAGTGGAAATTGCTGTAACGATAGCACCAGAAGCTGACATAACACAGAAGTTGCAAACGGAGTTGATTGAAGCGCAAGCAGCCATCGATATAATTGAACTAAGAATTGACCAACGTCAAACGATTGAAATTGCTGAGATTGAAACACTTATTGCCGCGTTACGAAAAAGTCTTCCTAAAGTTAAGCTGTTAATCACATATCGCACAGCTTCACAAGGTGGAAATGGCAATAAAGCGCAAGAATCTTATTATGCGCTATTACAAGAATTAATGCAAGTTCAAGGTTATGACATGATTGATATTGAATGGGAAGAAGCGTATAAGGAAAAAATCACTGAATTAGTGGCTGAAGCGCAAGCAGCAGGTTTAGAAGTGGTACTGTCTCAACATGATTTTGAAGAAACACCAGCAATTGAACAATTGAAATTCACTTATTTTAAAATGAGTAAAACAGAAGCTGATTATCTAAAACTAGCAGTAATGCCAAAAGATCCTGAAGATGTGACCTATCTGTTAGATGCACTCTATGTATCTTCTCAAAGTGTCGAAATGAAAGTAGTAGGTATATCTATGTCTCATCTTGGTTTAGTATCAAGAACGGCCCAAGGTGTATTTGGTGGAAGTATTTCTTATGGTTGCTTGGGAGAGCCGCAAGCGCCAGGACAAATACATGTTACTAAATTAAAAGAAATTTTGACATTATACGAATCAAACAAATAATTTGATATAATATGTATTTCAATCTATACTGTAATTGATAATGGTTATCATTAATATAAAGGAGAGTTAGATTGTGGAATTAAGAGATGCAATTTCATCAAGAAGAAGTGTGAAGATATTCGACCATGATATGCATATAGATGATACAGCGCTATATGAAGCACTAAAACTCTCTACAGATGCACCAAATCATGGGATGAGAGAACCATGGAGAATCATTCATGTCTCAAAGGACAGACTAGGGGATTTAAGTCGAACTGTTTCTCGTTATGCATTTAGAAATGAACCAGAGAAACAACAAAGTCACTATGATGCAGTGACAAAATTGGGTGGATTACTCGTATTAATTGTAAAACGAGATCCTAGACAAAAAGAAAATCTTGAAAATCATCTGGCATTCGGTGCTTATGCACAAAACTTGATGCTGCTGTTGCATGAAGCGGGTATCGGTACGTGCTGGAAGACACCGCCATATATTTTCATGCCTAAAGTGAGAAAAGTAATAGGTGTTGAAGATGATGAAGATTTAGTTGGATTTTTATATCTTACTGATATGGACACGAAGATTCCTCCAAAGAAACCACGTCACACTGAGAACTTTATTTCAGAGTATTAATTATATGAGTAAAGCCAAGCTGAAATCAGCTTGGCTTTATTTAGTCTATATTAAGTTATTTAAATGACTTAATTAAATGTTTCACTTAAGAAGTCTTCAACTTGCTCTGGTGATTTAGCATTTGCTGAGTGCAAGTGTGCTGTTTTTTCACCGTTTTTGAAAACAAGTAAACTTGGAATACCCATTACTTCGTAATCTTGAGCAACATCTTCTAATTCGTCACGATTTACGTTGTACCATTTATAGTCGTTGTATTTTTCAACAATTGGATCAATCCACATATCCATTGCGCGACAATCAGGGCACCATCCTGCTTCGAATTTAATAATCACAGGTTCGTTACTTTCGATAATTTTATCGAAATCTTCACGTGTTTTAATTGCTTCCATTTTCATTTCGCTCCTTTTTCTAATCCTATTATATATATTATAGCGAATTTGAACGTAAATTTAAAAATATTAAACCGACAATTTAAAGCGTTATTTTTAGAAATTTGGTATATTAGACATAATAGTTAAAGGAGGTCAAAAGATGATTAGATTTTATCAGTACCAAAACTGTACGACATGCAAGAAAGCAGCAAAATTTTTAGATGAATATGGTGTAAGTTATGAACCTATCGACATCGTAGAACTAAACCCTAATAAAAGAGAACTACAAGATATTATTGATAAAACCGGCGTTGAAATTGATAAGCTATTCAATAAACGCGGAGGTAAGTATCGTGAACTAGGTCTGAAAGATAGACTTGACAGTTTGTCTGATGATGAAAAACTAGATTTATTGGCTTCTGACGGAATGCTTGTTAAAAGACCACTTGCGGTTTCAGGCAATAAAATCACACTTGGTTTCAACGAAAAAGAGTACAAAGATACTTGGGTAAACTAATTTATAGTCATTATAGGTAGTAAATATCTTATTGCTATGCGCTTTATTTACACAAAAAATTAAAAAACTACAAGATGTCTATAAATAGTTGAATGAAAAGGTTTCATATGGCATCATAAAAGAGTATTCATTTATTAATTAGGAGGGGATTCGTGTGGCAGTGCCAGAGGAATTAAAATATTCAAAAGAACATGAATGGGTTAAAGTTGAGGACGATACAGTAACTATCGGTATCACTGAATACGCACAAGGAGAACTTGGTGACATCGTATTCGTTGAATTACCAGAAACTGACGATGATATCGAAGAGGGCGAATCTTTCGGAAGTGTAGAATCAGTTAAAACTGTTTCTGAATTATACGCACCAGTTTCAGGAACTGTAGTTGAAGTCAACGAAGAATTAGAAGACAGTCCAGAATTCGTAAATGAATCACCATACGAAAAAGCATGGATGGTTAAAGTAAAATTAAATGACACAAGCCAATTAGATGATTTATTATCAGCTGATCAATACAAAGAAATGATCGGTGAATAATCGGCTTTAAAAACCAAACTCCAAGATACTTTGTATTTTGGGGTTATTTTTTATTTGAAATAGGCTATAACAAACTAGAGCGCTAAAGTGCTGAACCTTTACAGCTGAATAATACATAATTTATCGTGTTTATTTAGTTGTTAAACAAGTTGCGTGTCTTTAAAACAACACCTGCGTTACAATGAAAGTATCAACTTACACAACAATTTTATATAAGTTGGCAGAACCTAAGCATTTACGTTTGCGAGTAATGAAGCAATGATATCACGAGAGTATTGGAGTGTAGTGAATATGGCATTGTTAGAAAAAGTAATCGTTGTTGAAGGTAAAACAGATAAAAAGCGTGTACAAGAAGTGATTGATGAGCCTGTACAAATTATTTGTACGCACGGCACAATGGGCATTGATAAACTTGACGATATGATAGAACACTTATATGAACGTCCTGTCTATATATTAGTGGATGCAGATAAAGAAGGCCGTCGCATCCGTCAATGGTTCAAACATTATCTATCAGAAAGTGAACATATCTTTGTCGATAGAACTTATTCTGAAGTCGCACGTTGTCCGCGCCCTTATCTTGCCAAAGTGCTTAGAAATCATGGCTTTATGGTAAAAGGTGAAGCACCCGTGAAAGGATTAGTTTATAAATGAACGTTAAGCAAGAAATTACAGATATCAAACAAAACTTTGATCAAGACAAGCACTTGATTTTCGGTTACACACCGATGTGTGGAACATGTAAAGTTTCAGAGAGAATGTTAGATATAGCTAATGAAATTTTACAGCTTCCGTTGGTCAAAGCAGATTTGAATTTCCATCCTGACTTCAGTGAAGCTTATCAAATTCAATCTGTTCCTGTTTTGTTAGTGATGTCGAAAGATAAGGAGATAGACCGTATTTACGCATTTCAGTCTGTTCCTTATTTGTTAGAAAATTTAAAATAGTTGTTGACTACTTCTGAGTGAAGTGGTAGGATAAATATCAATTAAATAGTTATCTCTTATCAAGAGAGGTGGAGGGATGTGCCCGACGAAACCCGGCAACCGTCTTATTTATAAGAAATGGTGCCAATTCACAAAAAGTTGAACTGCTTTTGAAGATGAGAGAAAGAAATTTCAAATTGCTTTCTCTTTAATGCTCATAGCAGCGATAAGGGAAAGCTTTTTTAATTTGTAGGTAGGTATTGCAAGGAAAGGGGAGAATGTAGTGATTCAACTGAAGCAAATCGTCAAAAGATATAAGACGAAACACCAAGAAGTACTGGCAGTTGATCATGTCGATTTAGATGTGTCGGAAGGTACCATTTACGGTGTCATCGGGTTTTCAGGTGCCGGTAAAAGTACACTTGTCAGAATTTTAAATTATTTAGAAGAACCAACATCAGGTCAAGTCATAATAGATGGAGATGAATTAGGACAACTCAGCAAAGCGCAACTAAGGAAAAAGCGTCAAAAGGTAAGTATGATATTCCAACACTTCAACTTATTATGGTCTAGAACAGTGTTAGATAATATTAAGTTTCCGTTGGAAATTGCTGGCGTGGATAAAGCGGCAGCGGAAAAAAGAGCGAAAGAATTAGTTGAGCTTGTAGGACTCAAAGGACGAGAAAAAGCATATCCGTCAGAGTTATCTGGTGGTCAAAAACAAAGGGTTGGTATCGCACGTGCCTTAGCCAACGATCCAAAAGTATTACTTTGTGATGAAGCTACAAGTGCTTTAGATCCTCAAACAACAGATGAAATTTTAGAACTCTTATTAAAAATCAGAAAAGAAGAAGATTTAACAATCGTGATTATTACACATGAAATGAATGTGATTCGCCAAATCTGCGACGAAGTTGCGGTAATGGAAAATGGTAAGGTCATCGAACGCGGTGAAGTTAAAGAAGTGTTTGAAAACCCTAAACATCAAGTGACGAAACGTTTCGTTAAAGAAGGCTTGAATGACCAATTTGATGAATCAATTCAGGAACTGATTCCAGAGTCGACAAACGGTTATATTGTACGTTTGAACTTCGTAGGTGAAGAGACGACAGAACCGATTGTGTCATATATCACTCAAAAATATAATCTGAATGTGAACATACTAGAAGCGAATATCCGCCATTCGAAAAGCGGACCAATCGGTTTTCTAATTGTACATATTGCAGACTTGAAAACTGAATTTTTCGATGATTTTAAAAACGAATTAGAGAATCGTAATGTAGGTGTGGAGGTGGTTCGTAATGGATAAATCGTTCAGTGATATATTACGTGAAATGGTCACAATGCCGAATGTTCAATGGGACCAAGTTTGGCTGGCTACATACGAAACACTCTATATGACAGCCATTTCTACAATTTTTGCGTTCG
Source organism: Staphylococcus sp. HMSC061G12 (assembly GCF_001838465.1). Taxonomy (NCBI): domain Bacteria; kingdom Bacillati; phylum Bacillota; class Bacilli; order Caryophanales; family Staphylococcaceae; genus Staphylococcus; species Staphylococcus sp. HMSC061G12. Next base: position 116,903 of record NZ_KV837157.1, on the reverse strand, counting down.
TGATCGGTTTAATTCTAGGCGTACTATTATTCCTAACAGCTAAGAGTAAATCACCGACAGCAAAAGTGTTTTATCAAATCGTGTCATTTATTGTGAACTTATTCAGAGCAATTCCATTCATCATTTTAATCTTGCTGTTGATTCCGTTCACAAGTTTATTACTTGGCACAATCAGTGGTCCGACAGGAGCACTTCCAGCATTAGTTATTGGTGCGGCTCCATTCTATGCACGTTTAGTGGAAATCGCATTTAAAGAAATTGATAAAGGCGTTATTGAAGCAGCGCGTTCTATGGGAGCAAACACATGGACGATTATTCGCAAAGTGTTAATTCCAGAATCACGTCCTGCCTTGATTTCAGGTATTACAGTTACTGCAATCGCATTAGTCGGTTCTACTGCAGTTGCCGGTGTTATCGGTGCAGGCGGTTTAGGTAACTTAGCATATTTAACTGGTTTTACTCGAAACCAAAATGATGTCATTTTAGTTTCAACAATCTTTATTTTAGTGTTTGTGTTCATCATTCAATTTGTGGGTGACTGGGCTACAAATAAAATTGATAAACGTTAATTCTATTTTGAAAGGATCAATCCAATGAAAAAAATTATTAGTATTTTAGCGGTTTTAGTATTAACTGTAGTTTTAGCAGCATGTGGCAGTAAGGATAAATCAGCAGGAGGCGAAGATTCTAAAACAATCACAGTTGGTGCTTCACCAGCACCTCACGCTGAACTTTTAGAACAAGCTAAACCTATCTTGAAAAAAGAAGGCTATGACTTGAAAATCAAAACGATCAACGACTATACAACACCTAACAAATTAGTAAACAGCGGTGAATTGGATGCGAACTTCTTCCAACACACACCTTATTTAAACACTGAGAAAAAAGATAAAGGGTACAAATTAGTATCTGTTGGTAACGTTCACTTAGAACCAATGGCTGTATACTCTAAAAAATATAAAAGCTTAAAAGAATTGCCAAAAGGTGCAACAGTTTATGTTTCTAACAACCCAGCTGAAGAAGGACGTTTCTTGAAATTCTTCGTTGACGAAGGTTTAATCAAATTGAAAAAAGGCGTTAAAATCCAAGATGCACACTTTAGTGATATCGTAGAAAACAAAAAAGATATCAAATTCAACAACAAACAATCAGCTGAATATTTACCAAAAATCTATCAAAACGAAGATGTTGATGCAGCAATTATCAACTCTAACTTCGCTATTGAACAAAAATTAAGCCCTAAAAAAGACTCAATCGCTCTTGAAAAACCTGATAATAACCCATACGCAAACTTAGTAGCGGTTAAAGAAGGTCACGAAAAAGATAAAAAAATCAAAGCTTTAATCAAAGCATTACAATCTCAAGATATTAAAGATTACATCAACAAAAAATATGATGGTGCTGTGATCCCAGCCAAATAAGAAATTATTAATCATTCTCAAGTATAGATGCTTGGGAGTGATTTTTTGCGTCTATTAATAGTATAGGAAGCAAGGATACCCTATCATAATATGTGACAAAGATATGGGTAATGATAATAGAAGGACAGAAAATGAGAATCAGTAGCTTTGAAATTCGTGCAACATTTCACATTGAAACGCTTTAACGAAACTCATTACAATTTAAGAATTCTTTTTATTTAGGTACTTAAAAGGTTTATTCTGGGGTTTAATTGCGTTATAATTTATAAATGTACCAATGTAGTGCAGTTTTGACTACAGATTAAAATTATTATAAACTAGTAATTGAAATACTATTTATGTTTACGGAGGGACTTTTAATGCCATCAACATTGGAGATTAAAGACTTACACGTGTCTATTGAGGATAAAGAAATTTTAAAAGGTGTTAACTTAACAATTAACACGGGAGAAATTCATGCAGTTATGGGACCTAACGGTACTGGTAAATCTACTTTATCAGCAGCAATCATGGGTCACCCAGCTTTCACAGTAACTAAAGGTGAAGTATTACTTGACGGTGTTAACGTTTTAGAATTAGACGTTGACGAACGTGCAAAAGCAGGTTTATTCCTAGCAATGCAATATCCATCAGAAATTACTGGTGTTACAAACGCAGACTTCATGCGTTCAGCAATTAATGCGAAACGTGAAGAAGGTAAAGAAATCAACTTAATGCAATTCATTAAGAAATTAGATAAAGAAATGGAATTCCTAGATATGGATCCAGACATGGCGCAACGTTACCTTAACGAAGGTTTCTCAGGCGGCGAGAAAAAACGTAACGAAATTTTACAATTAATGATGTTACAACCTAAATTCGCTATCCTAGACGAAATTGACTCAGGTTTAGATATCGATGCGTTAAAAGTTGTGTCTAAAGGTATCAACGAAATGCGTGGAGATGACTTCGGTTCATTAATCATTACGCACTATCAACGTTTATTAAACTACATTACACCTGATTTCGTACACGTTATGTACAACGGTAAAATCGTTAAAACTGGTGGTCCAGAATTAGCACATCGTTTAGAAAATGAAGGTTATGAATGGGTTAAAGAAGAATTCAGCGAAGCGTAAATCATTTACGTAAAGAAGAAACAACCGATTAAATGTTATAAGTATCGTTAGGAGGATATTAAGTTATGACGACTGAAACTTTGAACATTTCTGAAGCAGAACTTGTTGAGTATTCACAAGCCCAAAATGAACCTTCTTGGATGACAGAATTACGTAAAGAAGCGTTGAAACTAACTGAAACTTTAGAAATGCCAAAACCAGATAAAACTAAAATCACAAAATGGGATTTCGACTCATTTAAACAATTCGAAACAAAAGCTGAAACTTATCAAGATATCAGTGAAATTCCAGATTCAATTGAAAAAATCATTGATGTTGAAAAAACTGAAAACTTAGTGATTCAACACAATAATACACTTGCTTATACACGCGTTTCAGAAGAAGCGAAAAAAGACGGTGTAATTATTGAAGGCTTAGCAGATGCTTTAGTGAATCATGGAGATTTAGTTCAAAAATATTTGATGAAAGATGCGGTTAACGTAGATGAACACCGTTTAACAGCGTTGCATACTGCATTAATCAATGGCGGCTTATTCGTATATGTACCGAAAAATGTAGTCGTTGAACATCCAATTCAATATGTAGTTTTACATGATGATGAAAATGCAAGCTTCTTCAATCACGTTATTATTGTGACTGAACAAAGTGCAGAAGTGACTTATGTTGAAAACTACTTGTCAGATGCGAGCGGCGAAGGCAATCAAGTGAACATTGTTTCTGAAGTGATTGCTGGCGCGAACTCTAAAATCACTTATGGTGCAGTAGACTATTTAGATAAAGGTTTCACTAGCCATATTATTCGTCGTGGTATTACTGAAGCGGATGCATCAATTAACTGGGCACTTGGATTAATGAACAAAGGTAACCAAATTATTGATAACACAACTAATTTAATTGGGGACCGTTCTACAAGTGTATTAAAATCAGTAGCAGTAGGTACTGGAGATCAAAAATCAAACGTAACATCTAAAATCGTTCAATACGGTAAAGAAACAGATGGTTACATTCTTAAACACGGTGTAGTTGAAGAAGCAGCGACTATTATCTTTAATGGTATCGGTTATATCAAACACGGTGGTTCAAAATCAGTTGCGAACCAAGAATCACGTGTGTTAATGCTTTCTGAAAAAGCACGCGGAGATGCGAACCCAATTCTATTAATCGATGAAGATGACGTAGAAGCAGGTCACGCAGCTTCAGTTGGTCGTGTTGATGACGAACAACTTTACTATTTAATGAGTCGTGGTATTTCTCAACAAGAAGCTGAACGTTTAATTATTCATGGTTTCTTAGATCCAGTAGTAAGAGAACTGCCAATCGAAGATGTAAAACGTCAATTACGTGACGTTATTGAATTAAGAGTATCAAAATAAAAAGTATAAGCTAGGCAGGAGAGATTAAAAACAGGAGGAAGTCAGCTGATGATATGTGCATCACTGCGTTGTATTCCTCCTTCTCTTTACGCTTTTGAATAACCTGTTCGCAGTCAATTATTATTCATTAAATCCTGTCAGCTTGTAAGTTATTTTGTACGACAAGTGATTATTAATGAAGAAAGGTCTGTGGATATAGTGGCCGAAACAACACTAAATGTTAATGAAGTTATTGAAGATTTTCCAATCTTGAAACAACAAGTCAATGGCAAACGCTTAGCTTATTTAGATACAACAGCGACAAGTCAAACACCACTTCAAGTAATCGAAGCGATTGACGATTATTATAAACGTTACAATTCTAATGTGCATCGTGGTGTACACACACTCGGCTCATTAGCAACAGATGGTTATGAAGGTGCACGCGAAACAGTAAGACGTTTCATTAATGCACGTTACTTTGAAGAAATTATTTTCACAAGAGGTACAACAGCTTCTATTAACTTAGTCGCACGTAGTTATGGAGATGCGAATGTTTCAGAAGGCGATGAAATTGTCGTAACTGAAATGGAACATCATGCTAACATCGTACCTTGGCAAGAATTAGCACGCCGTAAAGGTGCAACTTTAAAATTCATCCCGATGACAGAAACAGGTGAATTAAACATCGAAGATGTGAAAGCCACAATTAATGACAACACTAAAATTGTAGCGATTGCACATGTATCTAACGTTTTAGGTACAATCAACGATGTGAAAGAAATTGCGAAAGTTGCGCATGAACATGGTGCAATTATCAGTGTGGACGGTGCACAAGCAGCACCACACATGAAAATTGATGTGCAAGATTTAGATGTAGACTTTTACAGTTTCAGCGGACACAAAATGCTTGGTCCTACAGGTATTGGTGTCTTATATGGTAAACGCGGTCTGCTTAAAGATATGGAACCTATCGAATACGGCGGTGACATGATTGACTTCGTAGGTAAATATGAAGCAACTTGGACAGACTTGCCAACAAAATTCGAAGCAGGTACACCTTTAATTGCACAAGCTATTGGCTTAGCTGAAGCAATTAAATACCTTGAAAACATTGGTTTTGATGCGATTCATCAACATGAAAAAGAGTTGACTGAATATGCATACGAACAAATGGATGCGATTGAAGACTTAGAAATCTATGGTCCGCCAAAAGACAGACGTGCTGGTGTAATTACTTTCAACTTGAAAGACATTCATCCACATGACGTTGCGACGGCTTTAGACACAGAAGGTGTTGCTGTACGTGCAGGACATCACTGTGCACAACCATTAATGAAATGGTTGAATCAATCTTCAACAGCAAGAGCAAGTTTCTATATCTATAATACAAAAGAAGACATTGATCAATTAATTTACGCTTTAAACCAAACGAAGGAGTTTTTCTCATATGAATTTTAATAATTTAGATCAACTATATAGATCTGTAATTATGGACCATTATAAAAATCCGAGAAACAAAGGTAAATTAGATAACGGCTCTTTAACTGTTGATATGAATAACCCAACATGCGGAGACCGAATTCACCTTACTTTCGATATTGTTGATGGCATTATTGAGGATGCTAAATTTGATGGTGAAGGTTGTTCAATTTCAATGTCTAGTGCATCTATGATGACTGAAGCAGTTAAAGGTCATTCGTTAAAAGAAGCATTAGAAATGAGTCAAGAATTTTCTAAAATGATGCTTGGCGAAGATTATGAATTAACTGAAGATATGGGAGATATTGAAGCATTACAAGGTGTTTCTCAATTCCCTGCACGTATTAAATGTGCAACACTTGCTTGGAAAGCTTTAGAAAAAGGTACTGTGGAACGTGAAGGTCAAGCAGATACTGATTCTGAAGAAAATGCAAAGTAAACACCCATAACGGGTAAAGAATAAGTAACTGGCAAGGTGGTTTCTAACTTGTCAGTTCCATGATAGACTGGTTTATACAAGTAGCAATATTCAATAGAATGTTGTGAAAGCTATAAATCATCATGAAGTTCTATCAATTGATTGAAATATTGCCACGTGTCTATGTATCGTGTTGATTATATAAAAGGAGTGATTGAAATGGCTAAAAAAGCACCTGATGTTGGGGATTACAAATATGGTTTCCACGACGATGATGTGTCCATTTTCAGATCAGAACGCGGATTAACAGAAAATATCGTAACTGAGATTTCAAAAATGAAAGAAGAACCTCAATGGATGTTAGACTTCCGTCTAAAATCTTTAGAGTTATTCTATAAAATGCCAATGCCACAATGGGGCGGCGACTTGTCAGAGTTAAACTTTGACGATATCACTTACTATGTAAAACCTTCTGAACAAGCAGAACGTTCATGGGACGAAGTACCTGAAGAAATCAAACGTACTTTCGACCGTTTAGGTATTCCTGAAGCAGAGCAAAAATATCTTGCTGGGGTTTCTGCACAATATGAATCAGAAGTTGTTTACCAAAACATGGAAGCTGAATTAGAAGAGAAAGGTGTTGTCTTCAAAGACACTGACTCTGCATTACGTGAAAACGAAGAATTATTCAAAGAATACTTCGCTTCAGTAGTTCCAGCTGCAGATAACAAATTCGCAGCATTGAACTCAGCAGTATGGTCAGGTGGTTCATTCATTTATATTCCTAAGAATATTAAATTAGATACACCACTACAAGCATACTTCCGTATTAACTCAGAAAACATGGGTCAATTCGAACGTACTTTAATCATCGCTGATGAAGGTGCTTCAGTGCACTACGTTGAAGGTTGTACAGCACCTGTGTACACTACAAACTCACTACACTCAGCTGTAGTTGAAATCATTGTACACAAAGATGCACACGTTCGTTATACTACAATTCAAAACTGGGCTAACAACGTTTATAACTTAGTTACAAAACGTACTTTAGTTCATGAGAATGGTAACATGGAATGGGTTGACGGTAACTTAGGTTCTAAGTTGACTATGAAATACCCTAACTGTGTATTAGCTGGTGAAGGTGCGAAAGGAAGTACACTTTCAATCGCATTAGCTGGTAAAGGACAAGTTCAAGATGCGGGTGCGAAAATGATTCACTTAGCACCAAACACATCTTCAACTATCGTCTCAAAATCTATCTCAAAAGATGGCGGTAAAGTTGTTTACCGTGGTATCGTTAAATTTGGACGTAAAGCTAAACGTGCACGTTCAAACATCGAATGCGATACGTTAATCTTAGATAACAAATCAACTTCAGATACGATTCCTTATAATGAAATTATGAACGATGACATTTCATTAGAACACGAAGCGAAAGTATCTAAAGTATCAGAAGAGCAACTCTTCTACTTGATGAGCCGTGGTATTTCAGAAGAAGAAGCAACTGAAATGATTGTAATGGGCTTCATCGAACCATTCACAAAAGAACTACCAATGGAATATGCCGTTGAAATGAACCGTCTAATCAAATTCGAAATGGAAGGTAGTATTGGATAGCTGTAAACCGCGTGGTTGTGTGATTCTTATAGTCGGAAAATGGCTATTGATACCATTTTGATACCATTTACTCATCAAAAATGGCTATCGCATCATGCTTTTTCTGGGTGTATAAATGGCTATAAGTGCCCATCGTTTCAGTGATTTGAGCGTGTCTCATGAGTGACTGTAAAACGAAAATATCTACACCATTATTCGCAAGGTATGATGCATAAGAATGTCTCAGCGTGTGAATATTATAATGTGGGAAAGCCTTTTGAAATTTTTTATGAACATGACTATAATGTTTAGGTGCAATACCACCAAAAATAAAATAGCTACGTTCATCAAAATATTTGTTAGCTGCTTTTTCACGTTGGTAGCGATCAGCTAACATTTGGTTAATAAATTTAGGTAAGGGGACAATATCTTCAGAGCTTTCAGTTTTAGCTCTGGGATATATAGTTCGATTAGAGATGTCCATAGTTTTGTCTATGGATATCTCTCTTTTATATTTATTAAAGTCTGTCCATACTAATGCCATTGCTTCTCCAATGCGCAACCCGGTATAAAACATCAACTTAAATAATTCTTGATAATCTTGTTCTTCCACTTCTTTTACACGCTCATCAAATTCTTCTCTTAACATATACTTTGGTTTAGGTTTAACACGTGGAATCGGTTTGATTGAGATAGTAGGATCTATACGCAAGCCGAAATATTTTTTAGCGTAGTTGATAACTACTTTGAACCCAGACCATATTGTGCGTGCGGTGTTAGTGGAAGGAATATTATCCATTAAATATTTTCGAAACTCTTGACACTGGTTCTGCGTAATTTTATTCATATTAATATGACCGAACTTATTTTTAAAGTGTCTGTTATATTCATTGATTTTACGTTTTTTAGTTTTAGGTCTTAAGTCGCTATGCTCTAAATAATGCATGAACACATAGTGGAAGGTATTCGAATCGCTATAATCCTCATTAATATCATTTAAAAACGCAGCTTCTGCATATTTAGCTTCTCTTTTAGTACTGTAACCTCGTTTCATTTTACGCTTGTTATTACCGTAAACATCTTTATATCTGATAGAAAAATACCATTTGTTTGTACTATCGTCTTTATATACTGGCATTTTTACTCATTCCTCCTCAAAAAAGGTAAAAAATAATAAGGGTACGGTGGTGTACCCTAAAGCTATTGATTTCTTAAGTGGAAATAATTTTACAATTCATCATAAACAGTATTGTGAATTTCAAGTTTCAAAACTTTATTGTCAGCGTCGATATAAAAGTCGCTATTGTAATTTATTTTGTTTACTTTTAACACTCCGCCATTATCTCTTACATACAACGCAACATCGTCGTCTTGGTCGATAATTACTAGGGTGTTCTCGTTTGTAAGAACTTCGTGTTCTCCGTCATACTTTACTTTAATAAGCCAATCGTTAAATTTCATTTTGATCATTCCTTTTTATTCTTATAAATATCTATAATGTGTTAAAATAAATATGCGGTTGAAACCGCAGAGAAAACCCCTCTATTTACAAAAAGTGAAACAACCTCTATTTACTAAAATTGATACCAGCTTCTTTTGCTCCTACGCTATATAGAAGCTGGTATTTTTAAATTGATTTTGGTATAATTAATCCAATCCCAAATTAAGTTTATAAACAACACCCATTTTTTTGGAAAGTAGACTGCAAAACCTCGGCTATTAATATCATTAGTAGTTGAGGTTTTTTGTATTACATACACTACGCTCCTTGTTTATTTTGCTCTAATTTATTAGCTATTTCTATTAACTTCTCTCTTATTTCTCTAACTGTTTGGTCGTCACTAAATACATAGCTGAAAGGTATACCTGACTCTGTCTCAGCATAAATGGTAACGAGATCCCTATAATTGTCATAAGTTAATGAATAATTTTTAATTTTCATGTTTGTTTCCCCCTTTATGTCTACTTATGCAGACGTCTTCTTTTATACCAAATCCCCCAGAGTGGAGGGGGGTTAATATCCGTATTCAGCCCTCATTATTTGGTTATACTCTTCTAATTGTTCGCCGAGCATTTCATCGAGAAATGATATATACGTTTCCATGTGCCTATGTTCAAACATAGATATGTGTTCTTCTAAACCACTATCCATATGTTCATCAAAGATGTCTAACGCTACTTTTGCAGCTTGATAACTTATTTTGAACATATCTGCTACATCACCTATATTTAATACATTACGATATTTGTATCGAATATCCAGAGGGAATAACAAACAAGAGGCAAAGGAATTTGCTTCATATTCCTCAATACGAGTGCGTTGAGCGTCATGAAAAATAGGTGTGCTCTTATAACTCATACCGTCATGTTGCATAATATAATGCCCATATTCATGAGCTAACGTAAAACGTAATCTTCTATTATAAACATTTTCATTGTAAATAATGGCAAACTTACTGCCTTTCTTAATATGAAAAGCTTCATCAGAACCACCATAGGTTAGTAATTCTTTCAATGTATAACCAGTCATGTTGCAAAATTCTTTGAAAGTAAATAATTCCACATTACTATCATTTTCAATAATTTCTTTAATGGGTAAAGGGAATTCATCTATATAGTTAGTTTCAATTACGGCGTTTACAGCACGCGCTGCTTTTAAAAATGAATTTTGATAAATAAAATGCACAATAAAATCCCCTTACTTGTCTTTAGTGTATTCATCCCAATTATCAAAGAAAGTTTCAAACATTTTTAGTGCTTTTTCTCTCTCTTCTTTAGTCATATTTTTTACACCACGATGCATAATACGAATTTCTTCGTCTTCTTGCTCGCCAGTGTATTCATCTTTTTCTCTACCTAATAAGTAGTCAACAGATACATCGAAGTAGTCGGCTACAAGTTGTACTTTATTAATTCCAGGAACTTGCTTTCTCCACTTACTTATTTGTCCGTTAGATAATCCGATTCTTCTTTCTAATTCTGCAACCGTGATCCCTTGTTGTTGACATAAAAATCTAATTTTTTGAACTATATCCATCGTTTTTCTCCTTGTTAAACCAAAATAATTATCCAAAAAGATATTTTGTGTTTGAAAATTATCCAATAAGATAATATACTATGGTTACGCTAATTGTTAAGCCAATAAAAAACACAAAGCTAGTAACGTTGGGGAACGTTGATGTAACAGTACTTTGTTATGTCTTATTTAGCTATGCTTATATATTAGCACATTGGATAATCAAATTCAATATTTATCCAATAACATTATCCAAAAGGAAGTGAAAATTATGGCAACAACAGAATTTGGTATGAAAGTAAGAATGGAATTACTTAAACGTAACATCACGAATAAACAACTTGCAGATATGTTAGGTATTTCAAGTGCTTATTTATCTGACATCTTGCGTGGACGCAGAGATGCATTTGAGCAAAAGAAACGTATTGCAAAAATTTTAGAAATTAAAGAAGAGGTGAAGAATTAATGAACGAAATTCAACAACTTTTTAATTTGAAGCGAAATGAAGATGGAACAGTCGCAGTAAGTGGACGTGAATTACACAAAGGACTAAAAATTAAAACTCCGTATCCAAAATGGATGAACAGAATGATTGCTTATGGATTTGAAGAAAACATTGATTACATTACAAACAGACAAAAAAGTCCAATTGCAAATGGTGGCTACAAGCTTACCGATGACCACATCATGACACTCGACATGGCAAAGGAAATTTCGATGATACAACGTAGTGAAATCGGAAGAAAAATCAGAGGTTACTTCATCAAAGTAGAAAGACAACATAATCAATTAGCAAGCGCTTATGGAATTACTTCATTAGAGGATATGAACCAACTCATTGAACAGTTAGTAAGTGACAAACTTGATTATTTAATTTCAACAGGACAAGTAAGCAATAAGAAATTAGATGAACTCAACAACAAATTTGAAGGCGAATATGTAACGCCACAAGATTTATTAGCAATCAAATATGCTGTTAAGGATAAAGCGGAAGAAACACTTAAATATCAAGGGTTGCAAATGACAATAGATACTATCGGTGATGTGTACGAGCAAGCGATCGCTTATAAAAAAGCAGAAGAACAAGAGAAGTTTCATATAGGCAAAGCCAAACGCAAATTACTCGTACTGACTAAAAAACACTTAGGCATGAAAGGTAACGCACCTAATAATCACATCAAACGTAAAGATGTAGATCTAGCAATTCAATTTATTAATGACGTTAGATTATCAGCGATTGAGATTTAAAGAAAAAGAATCACAAACAACTTAAAGGAGGAAATCACATGCAAGGACTTAAAAGAACAGCGTACCCACAGATTCATAGTATTAATGCAATGAATGATTCACTCAACGATGAACAAAAGCTACTAAAAAAAGATTTAAACGAAGGAATTAAAAACGCCAAACTTTCATACGTAGAAATAAAAGAAGTTCTCTACCTAATAGATAGAGAACAACATTATCTAGCTAATCATCGTCGTTAGATTGGAATTGACTAAAAAAATTCTTATTAGCTTTTTCAGAATCAGCAATGTACTTTTCATACTGTTCCTTAGTTCCGCCAAGAACATATTCAGTATTGTAATAAGCTTGTCCGTTATCCAAAATATCAATCAATTTTGTGCCAACGTGAACAAGTTCCCAACCATCTTTAAGAAAGCTATTAGCAGATTTTTCAGCTACATCATCATAAAAAGTTAAAAGATGATAATAATTTTTCATAATTTATCCACCTCCTTAGGTTGATAACAATATTATACATGAAAGGAGCATAAACATTATGCAAGCATTACAAGTAATACAAATTGAAAACAACTCGGAATTAGGAGCAGTCGTTTCTAGTCGGGTAGTAGCTAATGAATTAAAGAGAAGACATGATCATGTAAAAAGAGATTTGGAGAATATTTTATTATCCCCAAATGTGGGGACATTAATTGTTCCTAGTAACTATAAAGATTCACGTGGACGAAAACAGAAGGAATATCTCTTAACTAAAGACGGTTTCATTTTATATATGTTCAATATTCAAGGTCACAACGATTTTAAAATGGCGTACATTAATAAGTTTAATGAAATGGAACGACAAATCGCACAACCTATCGCAAGTTATATGATAGATGATCCAGTTAAGCGTGCTGAATTGTGGATTGAAGAGCAGAAAGAGAAACAACAGTTACAACTTGAAAATAATATGCAGAAGCAAAAGATTGCTGAATATGAACCTAAAGCATCTTACTTAGACACTATTTTAAACAACAAAAGTTTAGTGACAGTAGGTCAGATTGCAAAGGACTATGGTATGTCAGCTCAAGCACTAAACAAGTTGCTGCATGAATTGAAAGTACAGTACAAACAATCGGGACAATGGTTACTTTATTCAAACCTACACGATAAAGGCTATACGCATTCATCAACTACAGAAATCGAGCATAAAGACGGTAGCACATCAGTACGTATGAACACTAAATGGACGCAAAAGGGCAGACTGTTTATTTATGACTTACTTAAAGATAACAACATCCTACCCACAATCGAGCGGGATTAAAGGAGGTGGAACAAAGTGAACATTCAAGAAGCAACAAAGTTAGCAATGGAAAAAGGAGTTGCTATAAGACGCAATAATCAAAATGCATACGGAATATTACCAACCAATTTGGTCAATTACCAATGTTTGATTGTGACGAAAAATTATAAAACCAAAGGACAAACCGCCTACGCAAGGTGGCAGCCTAGCGCAGACGATTTAATAGCTGATGATTGGGTTTTAGATTATTAGTTTTTTTAGGTCAGAAATAGCTTGTATTAATACGGAATAATTTTTGTTAGTTTCATTCTCACAATAAGCGATTCCTTCATTGGATAAAGCCATTTCGGCAAAACCACCGTCCCCTGCAGCAACAATTGCGTAACCATGACTGCCGATCTGGTGGACAGACGACACATATGTGTCAAAATCCATACCTAAAAAATAATTTCCATGAGAAACTTCGTCACTACCAAAATAAGATGCAGAATTAATAGATTCTCCATCTTCAATTCTATCTAAATAAATTTTGTAAAGATGAAGTATCACAAATTTACTGTTTTTAGTTAGCATCCCTATCACCTCCTCAATAGGAGTATAGCAGAAAATTTATGAACAAAACCCACAATCGAGCGGAATTTAAGGAGGTGAGACACAATGCAAGGAAACAACAAAAAAGTCATCTATTACTACTATGACGAAGGAGGTAATAGACGACCATTAGACCTTCAAGTAAATGAAGGTTATGACTTGATGATTCAAGAAAGGGTTATCGAAGAGATTTTAGAAAGACATCCATATTTAACAAATAATTTTTATGCATTAGTAGATGGAAAGGAATTTAAGTTAAATTAAATTTTTGGGTTAGATATTGAAGGGCAAGCTTACTCAATAGAGTCAGAGACATACTAGAAGTTTTATTTGCAACTTTTTTAACTTCTTTCCAAGTATTATTGTCTCGGATGTTGTCTAAGAACTCATGGCCTTTCCAAGTCACATCATTGATTAAAAAGCTTTCAACAGATCCAGATTCCCAAAGTAACTGAACATTGAGATATTCAGCTTCATTCAGTTTTAACAGTGAATACATCACCGTATCAAAACCATATTTTTTAAAGACGATATTATCTTTGAAATTGTGTTCAGTAAGTGGTTCTCCAATTCTCTTATTAGATTCAATTTCTAATAATAATAGCCTTACACAATCATGATTTAATTTCATATTAACTCATCTCCCTTAACAGGAGTATAGCAGAAAATTTATGAACAAATCCCATAATCGAACGAACTAAGGAGGAAACAAAGTGAACAAACTCAAAGCAATCAAAATAGCACTCCTCTTATATATCGCTGCAAAGATATTAGAGAAAGTGCTGAAAAGAAAAAGTCATGGAATTAAATTATCCATAAATAAAAATGGTACCTCTATAGAATACTTTTGAAATGAAGAAGTAACTATAAATTACTCATCAACAATTAGTTCTTGAATCAGATCAACTAAAGCAACATGTTCAACATGACGAGTTACTAATTGTTTTAATACAAATGATTTTACTTGTTCATCAAGATTAGGCAATTCGTTTTCAATTAAATGATTATAGGATTGTTTAGTTTCGAAATCATTTTCATATTGGCTAATAGCTGAATCTAACTTAGATCTATAAATGTCAAAAAACTCATCTTTAGACATAGAAATCACCTCCTCAGGTGATTATACCAAACAATAGAGCGAACAAATTAAAGGAGGAAACAAAAATGAACAAACTCAAAGCAATTAAAATAGCACTCCTAATCGTCATCTTGGCGGAGGAGATTAGGAATGCTAAGGAAATACAAAACAGATTAAATTACTTAGATTCTGAGATGACAAAGTTAAAAGTTATTCGAAAGTAATATAATCTCCATTTACTGTCACTTTACACATGTTTTTCTTGGCTTCTTCAACAATCTCATTCTTAGACATAATGTAATCATTAACATCTATAGTCGCGTTAGGATTTCGAACATCCTCATCATTGAAGAGAGATTGCAACATCTTATCTAAATCTTCCCAAGATTTTTTACGGTAAAAGTGACCTGGTTTTGGAGAAAGTGACATATCAACACTCCCAATCCATCGCAGTAGCGATAACAACCATTATACACGAAAGGAGACGACACTTTATGATCATAAACTATTTAACTATAAAAGATATTCAAGTTCTAGCAGGAGTTAGTAAAAGTAAAGCAACTTCTATTGTAAGAGAGATGAACAATGAACTTAAGGAAGAAGGATTTATTGCAATTAGTGGAAAAGCACCTATTCAATTAGTGAGAGAGAAGTTTCCATATTGTGATTTATCAGATGAAAAGATACGAGAGTTAAAAGAAATCACCGTATAAAGTAGGAGGTAATTAAAATGCATAAATCATTTTGGATAGCATATGTATTTTGTTTTGTAAGCACAACTATTCTTACATTTGTAACACAAGATTTCATTCTATCTTCAGCGATTTCTTTACTTCTGTCACTTGCGGTATATCTGTTCTTTTTAGTCTGGTACTACGAAGTAGATATATTCAATGATGAAGGTGAAGTAGTAGATGATGGTGAAGAGTATATTACGTTATTCACAATCAAATATTAAAAAAAGACTGAATGCTAGTGGTTAATAGCAAACAGTCGGTAGGATATGAGATTACTCATATCCATATATTACCAAAATTATTAGGGGAGTCAATCATATATGGATAATATAGCAATAACTTTTGAGACATACAATATGAGTAAGCATGATTGCTATAGAAAAGACTGCTAGCACCGAAATTTGCTAACAGTCAAAGATGAAATGAATCCCCTTACATCATAACAAATTTTTACAGGAGGTACTACATGGACCTTAAAAAATATTCACATAAATTTATCGACATGTTAGATGAGTCCGATGTACAAGGTACGATCGAATACTCTAATTATGATAAAAAGCAAACACTAGTACTCACATACAGAAAAGACTTAGACGTCCAACATGTGATTGTAGGTAGCGATAATAGCGAAGAATACAAAAAGCAATGCATAACAAATATAGAAAAAATATTGAGTGACAGAAAAAAGGTGAATTCCAATGCCTAAACAAACAGTTACCTATCTTATTAAGATTACTGATACCAACCTATATGTTACAAACAGACCCACTGAACAAAACACTACAATCAAATATTCAACTAGCCTTAGTGACGCTAGAGAGTTCAACGGAATGGAAGATGCAGCAGTAGATATGACATACCACACTGCGATAAAAAAGACGGTAACTGAAACAACTGAATATGAGGAGGTCGCATATGACGCAAGAAATGAACCTGTTCCAGAAAATAGCTGATGTTAAAGCTAATATAGATGGATTCACTAAAGATACAAAAGGCTACAACTACTCATATGTTAGTGGTTCGCAAGTATTACACAGAATCAGAAGTAAAATGATTGAACATAATTTATTGCTTGTTCCATATACAGAGCATGAAGAAATAATTGAAACTAAAAATGCAAAAGGAAAGACAGAACATATCGTCAAGTTAAAGCTAACTTACATTTGGATCAATGCAGATAAGCCAGAAGAAAAATTAGAAGTTCCGTTTTTTGCAGTAGGACAACAAGATGACGTTTCTAAAGCACATGGTACTGCACTAACTTATGCTGAACGTTACTTTTTAATGAAGTTCTTCAATATCCCTACTGATGAGGATGATGCGGATGCTAAACAAAAGCAAGAAAGGTATGCAACATCAAGTAATCAATTGAAAGAGTTGCTTAGACAAGAAGCAGATAGTTTTATCAAAATTGCTGAAAGAAGCAATGCTGCAAGTAAATATCAAGAACAGATAGCAAAATTAAAAAATATGAACGTAAATGATTTAAACAAACAACAAATCAACTTTACAAGACAACAAATTAATAAATGGCTTGGAGGAATTGAAGAATGATTAACAGAGTCGTATTAGTAGGTCGCTTAACAAAAGACCCAGAATTCAGAACGACCCCGAGCGGTTTAGACGTAGCAATGTTCACACTAGCGGTCAACCGTAATTTTAAGGATAAAAACGGAGAGCAACAGGCGGACTTTATCAACTGTGTTGTATTCCGTAAACAAGCAGAAAACGTCAATAAATATTTGAATAAAGGCAGTTTAGCAGGTATCGATGGTCGCTTACAATCACGCAGCTATGAGAATAAGGAAGGACAAAGAATATTTGTTACGGAAGTTGTGTGTGACAGTGTGCAATTCCTAGAACCTAAGAATACACAACCTTCAAATAATAACCAATCAAATAACCAAGTGCAGCAAAGAGAGAAGGCACTTCAAAGCGACAATCCATTCAATAATAGCAACAACTTTGATATGGATACGGATGATTTACCTTTCTGATGAGGTGATTAAATGCAAAGAATCACTAATTACATTCAAGAAGATGACGGTACAATTACTGCCGTCATCAAGAATGTAAAACTTGGCAACAAAGAAACCTTGTTACTGGATAATGGAATGGATGTAGAAGTCGAAGTAAAGGTAGTAGATCCTTTTCTGATTAGCGATAAACAACGCAGGAAAATATTCGCCTTATGTAACGACATAGAGAGCCACACAGGGCAACCCCGAGACTATATGAGGTATTTGTTCATGGATTACGTAGAAGTCCTCTATGGGTATGAAAAACGCCTCTCATTAAGCGACTGTACACGTACCCAAGCAAACCAAATTATAGAGGTCACACTTGATTGGATATTTCATAACAACATTCCATTAGCTTATAAAACAAGCGATCTGCTTAAACAAGATAAATCTTTCTTGTACTGGTCTACAGTTAACCGTAACTGTATTATATGCGGTAAACCTCATTCAGACCTTGCACATCATTATGCAATAGGCAGAGGAAAGAACCGTAAGACAATGGACCATTACGGATATGAAGTGTTAGCGCTATGCAGAGAGCATCATCAATCCCAACATAATATGGGCGTTGAAAGCTTCGATAAATTACATCATTTAGAAAACAGTTGGATTTCAGTAGATGATCGGCTTAACAAAATGTTGAAAGGAGGAAAAGCGGATGACTGAAACACCTAGTTATTACGCTATTATAACTGCCAATGTCCGATACGATAACAGACTTACTGACAGTGAAAAGTTGTTGTTTGCAGAGATTACAGCATTGAGTAACAAATTCGGCTATTGTACAGCAACAAATAGTTACTTCGCAAGATTATATGAAGTAGTGAAAGAAACAATATCAAGAAGAATATCAAACCTTAATAAATACGGTTATTTAAAAATTGAAATAATCAAAAGTGATAACCAGGTGAAGCAAAGAAAGATGTACCCATTGACGCAATCATCAATACCTATTGACGCAAAAATCAATACCCCTATTGATAATTCTGTCAATACCCCTATTGACGCAAATGTTAAAGAGAATATTACAAGTAATAATATTATAAATAATAATACTACAAGTATAAATAACAATAGCGCAACTGACGTTACGCGTGAGCAATTTGAGGAGTGGTGGCAACTTTATGATAAAAAACTAGACAAAAAGAAAGCTGCATCACTATTCAAGTCAGCACTAAAAAAACATGACTTCGATACTATCATGAACGGTACTAGAGAATATCTGAAAACAATTACTAATAAACAATATCAAAAGTACCCTAAAACATTCCTAGGACAAGAAAGTTATTTAAATGACTTTACACAAGAAACAGTACCAAACGGAATGGATCAACTAGAACGAATGAAATACGACCCTAGTTATTGGGAGGAATAAAATGCAATCATTTTCAAATATTATGCAAGGAAGCAGACTGAAGAAAAATATAGTTGAAGAAGAACACGGACTTAAATGTGAAAGTTGCGGCAGAACTTATGACTATTACAAGTTCAGCAATGGTCAGGAATTTAGACATGGTTGTGATTGCGCAATGATTGAAGCTGGTAAAGAAGCTACTAAAAAAAGACAGCAACGTAAAATAGACGACTCATTCAATCAATCTACAATTAATCCATCTATTAAAGACGCAACAGTTAATAACTATATTCCTAACAATGAATCGCAAGTAAAAGCCAAGAAAACTGCAATAGAATATGTTCAAAATTTTACGACGGAAAAAGACAAGATGAAGTCTATTCTTTTTAGAGGAAGCTATGGTACAGGTAAATCACATTTAGCTTATGCTATTGCAAAAGCAATTAAAAATAAAGGTTATAAAGTTGCATATATGCAGATACCCGATTTGATGGATAGAATTAAAGCAACATATAACAATCAATCCTATGAAACATTTGATGAACTTAAAATGCAGTTAATTAATTTAGACTTATTAGTGTTGGATGACATAGGTGTTAGCAATAGTGATCATGATTTAGGAAAGCTATACACGATTGTTAACAATAGACAGAATAAAAATAATATATTTACTACCAATTTTAAAGAGTCGGAACTTAATCAAAATGTACATTGGCATAGGATTAATTCAAGAATGAAAAAAGGAAGCCGTAAAGTAAATGTTATCGGCGATGATTATAGGGAGCGAGATGCATGGTGATGTTAACCAAAGAGAATATCATTGAAATATTAGGGTGTAGTCCAGTATATGCTCAGTACCACATAGATAAAGCAAACGGCGACCCTTATAAATTAAAGAAACAAATAGATAGGGAACAGATGAAAAGAGCATATACGCCCGGTGTGCGTCAAATAGAGGTGTTTTATGGAGATAGAAATTAAATTCAATGAAACACATAAAGCACCTATGGCTTCACCAAGACCGAGATTTGCGAATAGAGGAAAATATGTACAAACCTATATGCCTGCAACTTATACAGCGCATAAAGACTTTATACAAAAGCAGATGCCTAAACTTATGTTGGAAAATAGCGTGATTGTAACATTGAAATTTATTTTTACACCACCTAAAAGCTGGAGTAAGAAAAAACGTTTGGCAATGGTCGGTAAGTATAAGCGTACAAAGCCTGATGTAGATAATTTGATGAAAACTGTTTTAGATGCCGGTAATAAGCACTTGTGGAAAGATGATGGCCAGATTGTAGATGTAAGAACCTTAAAGCAATACGGTAATGAAGCTAAAATCATCATGGAACTCGAGGAGGTAGATTAATTGAATATCGACAATGACGATGTAGAAATGCAATTCAAATGCACAGTGACGTTTACAGCTAAAGTCAAAGATACATTTCACAAACACACTGACTTACAAGCTATGGAAGATAGTTTGAGAAATAAAATTTATGATGAACCGGAAGCCTACATGGATGATTTAGAAGTCATAGATGTAGAGCGGTTATTGTAGGAGGTTAAAGTAATGGGGAAATTTATTTATAAAGGTGAAACGATTGAGATTGGAACTCAAAAAATCTTATATGCATCTCAAAATTTAAAAGTATCTTCTAAAGATTTGCAAGAAAGATTTGATAAAGGTTGGGATATAGAAGATGCGCTTAAATACAATTTCAATCATGTGATGTACAAAGGTAAAATATGCCGAAAGATTAAACATAAAGGTCTCATTTTTTACATCGTAGCTGAAGATTTGAAAAGGTCTAAAGTTCCGCCGCAAGCGATTATTAAATATTTAAATGATGGACACATTATGGACGATATTTTACCGCTGGAAACAGAGTTTTATATTGTGGAACGTGAAAAAGATGCTTTGCGCAATTTGGTTTATAAAGACCGTTTACGTAAAGAACGTCAAAAAGAACAAGCAGAAGCACGTAAAAGAAAAGAGCGTCCTTGGTTATATGACGGCACACCTCAAAGTGTTAAACCTAGTCCTTGGTACTTACACTTATGTGAAAATGACTTAATTGTAAAGGCGGTGCGCTAATGAATGAGATTAAAGATTTAAGAAGAGATGATTGTATTATTTTATGGCAATATCGTGGATTGAATGTGCAGGACGGACACGCAGGTGTCGTTATTCGAGAGGTTGATAGACTTGGCAAACAATCGGTCATAGTTCAGTTAGATGGTATCGAAGACCCGTTCGAGTTGACTGATGAGGATTACTTCGATAAGAAAGCTGAACATTTCGAAGATTACAAAAATAACTCAGTACATCAACCTAATCATTACCAGTTCGGTCAATTTACAGCAGCAATAATTATTGAATTAGTAGGAAGAACTTACAAATCAGCTCCAGTCTTTTATCACGTAGGTAACGCCTTAAAATATTTGATGCGTGCGCCTAGAAAGAATGGATTGGAAGATATTAAAAAAGCGAGACAGAGCATTGAATTTGCGATTGAGTGTTGGGGTAATTAGATGCGAAATTTATCAAACACAATTAAACAACGTTTCAAATCAGACACACGAGGACGTAGTTTAACGCAGCTAGAGCAAGAGTTACAGAGCAGAGATGTAAAGGGGTTTGTGATTGATGCAAGCCCTACACGCATTACTGCAATCGTTGCTAGAGAGGATTATTTGAATAATAGGAGGGATTGGGATGGGCGAACTTAACTATGAAGATGTGACAAGAATCCAAAGCATAATATTATCTTCGGATTATCCAGATGATTTAGTAGAACGATATGTAGATGGTATCGAATCTGTGTATAAAAAAGCGAGGGCATGGGACAACTATTGTAAAAGTGTAGAAAAAGATTTGAGAAACGAATTTGGTAATGACGATAAAAGAATTCAAGTAGGAATGCAGTTGAATAATAACATTTTTATGGAGGGTGAAGCATAATGGCATACAAATACATGGAAAAACAAGTAGAAGGTGCTAAAGCATTGGCAGAAAAATACCCACACATGCAAACACATCAAGATATTTACAAAGAGCATGTGGAGGTGCTGGAAAAGGCAAAGGCGTTTGACCGCATTAAAGAGATGATTGACGACCAACAAGCAGAAGGCGAACCAGATAGTGAAGTGTTGAGTGGAATTAGATATGAAGTATCAAAAGTGGAGGACAAAAACAATGACTAAACTACAAATTAAGTTACTCTCTGAAAACGCAACAATGCCGAAACGCGCTAATGAAACTGATTCCGGTTTAGACCTATATGTGTCTGAAACAACAGTGATTGAATCTCATACAACAGTAGCAGTTAAAACAGATGTTGCAATTAACTTACCTTATGGTTATGAAGCACAAATCAGACCACGTTCTGGTAAATCGCTTAAAACTAAACTGCGTGTAGCGTTGGGTACGATAGATCAAACCTACCACAAAGAGATAGGAATTATCACAGATAATATCAGTAATGAACCTATAACTGTTAAACAAGGCGAACGTTTAGCACAGCTAGTCATCGCACCCGTTTCTTATATGCAGCCGGTAGAAGTAGAAGAGTTTGAAAATGAAAGTAACAGAGGTGCATATGGAAGCACAGGAGAATAAATGTTAACCGCCTCGAATTCGATACGTATAAAAAATTAAACCGGTTGGATTCGACGGGTTTAAAAAACAAGCTTAGCGGTTCGTCCGCCTTGCTTTTAGGAGGTAGAAGATGAATAAAATAAAATTAATAACGTGCAGTAATAATATATACTTCGCATATACGCATAAGTCATTCGATGAGTATGCTGAAAATATTTTAAATACCATCGGATATGTGCTTGTTGAAAATATAATTAAAAAGAAGTGTTGGGTTAAAACAGAATACATCGAATCGTTAATTTTGGAGGAAGACAATGATTAAAACAATACTCAAACTAATTTTAACTCTTGCACTATACGAAGCAGCTAAATACATCACTGAACAACTTATTATTTACCGTACACAGAACGATGATGTGGAAGCACCTGCAGACTTCGACATACACGATCATATACATCTTAACAATTTAAAAGCAGAGGTGAGTGATTAGTGGTTTTAGTATATTGGCTACCTGTAATCATCTTATTTCTTACGTGTGCATACACATTATACAAATGGATAAAGTCTGAAAGAGAATTAGATAAATCTAAAGAAGAAGTTCAAAATTATCGAGAAGAAAAAATAAGAGCTGAAAATGATTTATATAAATGTTTAACATCTAAAAAACCAATAACGCAAGAACCATTAATAAATACATCAAAACATAAAATAGACTCTAAAAAATGGTTAGATGCTCAAAAAGAAAATGGATTAATACCAATCAAACAATCATTTGTATTGAAAAGTAAAAGTGGTAGATATTTCGAAGATATATTTGAAATACATGCAGAACACGTACTTTTAGAAAGAGTAATGGAAACTACTGATGATATTTTAAAAGCAAAGAAATATCTTACACATAAAGAAGCTAGTGAAGAAGCAATAAAATACGATTTCAAAGTTCTAGCACTTAATACTTACGTAAAGGAGTTGTAATGTATGTGGATAGCACTAACCATTCTCTTCGCTCTCCTCTCTCTTGTGCTTTACATGGCGAACAGAGAGTTGTATGAAGAGTTGGAGTTGAGGGATAATATAATAGAAAAATTGATTGAAAGGAATGGAAGAAAATGAATAAGAGAGATTATTACTTAAAGTTAATTAAACAAGTAGAGGAACGTATAGAGTTCCGCGAAGAAGAAGTGCATGATATTGAGGAAAGTATTAAAAAAATGAGTCGGCGTTTGAATGAGTTAGAAGAAGAACTAAATACACTTGAAGCAGTTAAAGAAGATATCTTCAGTAAATTGTTATAAGATTAGGTTATCGTTTGTCGGCAAAACCATAAGTAAATGTTATAATAGGTGTATACATTATTTGTCAATGGAGGTTATGCATGTATACTCGTGATGAAGTGAGAGAAATGATTCATAGTTATAAGTGGATGCAAAATATCGTAGAGTCTCAAATCTATGATAACGATAGCACATCAATTGCACAATATGGTATCGAAGCAGCAATGCCTAAAGGCAAAGGTGGTACGAGAGATAAAGTGTTCGTTAAGGTGATGGATCGTAATAGGCAGCACAGACGCAATATAAAGTTAGTAGAAAAGATATCTTTCATTGATAAATATGAAGACTGTATTATAGACGAAAGAAACTATCATATGCTCCAGATGTTGAAGTTGCGTATGAAGCATAAGACTATAAAAGATATCTTAGAAATAAATAGCGATTCAAAATTTTATGGCTGTATGAATGAAATTATAAATGTATATATGGATGCACAACGTGGATATTATGATTGAGAAGTGAATCGATGATATCGAGGACATCGAGGAGAAAGAAGTGTATGTGCATTCAATGGATTAGGTTTATTATAATTGAGTTACAACAATATTATCAATTTGCAAAGATACGCGCGATCAATACTATATTATAACTGAGGCACATCACTAACGTGGTGTGTCTCTTTTATTATGAGGTGAACAATGGAATTTAATAAGTATCAGTCTCTAAAGAAACCTAAAGAGAAACAGCATCATATACTGCATCTGATGACAACAGTAGGTAACATTGCTGATGTATATAACAATAATATTGAAAATATAGGTAATGAAGAACTTACAGTTATGTTAGGAGAAGTGTTAGAAGATTTAACAGCGTTAGCTACATTGAATAACATAACGCTAGATACAGTCGCTGGTATCAATATAAATAGTTATCAACCTAACATGCATAAGCTAATTGATGTAGGAGATACTGTTACGTATGAGAAAGAAAAGTATATTGTACATGATGTTATTGGTGGTCAATTGTTGATTGCTAACAGAGATAAAGACTTAGTAATTGATATTAATTCATTAAGAAGGTGAAAATAATGGGGATAATGCGTAGATGTGGTCATCCAACATGTAATACGTTGATAAGCCACAATGAAACATATTGCAACAAGCATAAGACTTATATTAATGATAAATACAATGATTTGAGACAAAGAAATGACCCAGAATACTTAAGGTTTTATAAATCAAAACAATGGCAGAACATGAGGGAACTTGTGATGATAGATAATCATTACTTGTGTAGACAATGTGGAAGGCAAGCAAATGTTGTTGACCATATCATACCAACAAAAATAGATTGGTCGAAAAGATTGGAAAAAGAAAATCTTCAACCATTATGCAATGAATGCCACAATAGAAAAACGAAAAGAGAACAAAGTGAAGTCCCCCACAGGAAATAACGGGGTGTAATATTAAACTACTCGAGAACGAGGCAGAGTTTTCTTCTCAAAAAATTCCCTTTATCTAGAAATTTTATTAGGAGGTACTAAATTTGGCTGGTAGACCTAAAAAATTATTGATGAATTCCAATAAAAATTATACAAAAGAAGAAATTATCGAAAAAGAACGACAAGAAACACAGTTGAGTAAATTCTCCAAAATAGATTCTACACCACCAAGCTTTTTAGATGAAATTGCAAGAGAGGAATACTTACGGATTATCCCTCATATGCAAGAATTACCAATTTCTAACTTAGATAAAGGTCAAATTGCACAATATTGTAGTTTCTATAGTGATTTTGTAAAAGCAAGTTTAATTTTAGAAAAAGAAGAACTAATGATTGAAGACACACGAGGTAATATGAAGGTCAATCCCGCTTTCAATGTAAAAGAGAAGGCGGGTATTCGTATGCAACAAACAGCCAACACATTAGGATTAACTATTGATAGTAGACTGCGAATAGTTGTTCCTGAAGAGGAAGAAGAGGACGACCCATTTGCACAATTTGCGAGTGATGCTCAATGATAGATTTTGTAACACTATACGCTAAGAAAGTTGTTAGTGGAGAAATCTTAGCAAGTAAGAAAAATATAGCAGTGGCTCAAAGACACTTAGATGATTTGAAAAATGCTCCATTAGATTGTTATTTCGATGTTGACCAAGCAAATAAAGCTATTAAATTTATAGAAATGCTTCCTGATCCTAAAACAAATCAACCTATGCCTTTAATGCTATTTCAAAAGTTCATTGTAGGTAGTATATATGGATGGCGTAGACGCGGTGGTTTCAGACGTTTTACGAAAGCTTATATTAGTATGGCAAGAAAACAAGGTAAGTCATTAATTGTCTCAGGTATGTCACTGAATGAATTGTTATTTGGTCAATATCCTAAATATAATCGTCAAATATATGTATCATCTTCGACGTATAAACAAGCACAGACGATTTTTAAAATGGCAAGTCAACAAATTAAATTACTACGTTCTAAAAGTGATTTAATCCGTAAATCTACAGAAGCGCGTAAAACAGACCTTGCGCATATAACATCAGAGAGTGTGTTTGAACCGCTTTCTAATAATCCAGATGCGGTTGATGGTAAAGACCCTACCGTTGCGATTTTAGATGAATTGGCCAGTATGCCGGATGATGAGATGTATTCAAGGTTTAAAACAGGTATGACGCTTCAAAAGAATCCCCTTACTCTCTTAATATCTACAGCAGGTGATAATTTAAATAGTCAAATGTATCAAGAGTATAAATACATCAATAATATTTTATCTGGAGAGGTGAAAGCGGATAATTACTTCGTATATTGTGCAGAAATGGATTCAGAAGATGAGGTAAATGATGAATCTTTATGGATTAAAGCAATGCCTTTGTTGGAATCAGATGAACATAGGGATACAATTCTTCGTAACATTAAAGCGGATATTCAAGATGAGTTAGAAAAAGGGACATCATTCCATAAAATACTAATTAAAAACTTCAATCTTTGGCAAGCTAATAAAGAAGATAGCTTAATAAACATCCGAGAGTGGGAAAATGCGGAAATTGAGAAAGACGTATCAAAAATATATGGAAGCGATGTTTATATTGGGGTTGACCTTTCAAGGTTAGATGATTTAACCAGTGTAGGTTTCTTATTTCCACAAGAAGATAAAACAATGTTGATTGATAGTCACTCATTTGTAGGCTTACGAACTACATTAGAGCAAAAATCAAAAAGAGATAAGATTGACTATCAAAAAGTTATTCATAATGGAGAGGCAGAAACAACCCGTTCACCTTCTGGAATGATTGATTATCGACAAGTTATTGAATTTATTGCAGATATCATAGACAAATACAATCTCAATGTTAAAGCTGTTTGTTATGACCCTTGGAATGCACAATCTTTTATCACTACCCTAGAAACAATGATGATTGATTGGGATTTAATTGAAGTAGGCCAAAACTTTAAACAACTTTCACAGCCCATAAAAGAATTCAGAATGTGGATAGCTGAAAGGCGATTAAAACATTTTGGTAATGACTTGCTAACAATAGCAGTGAATAACGCAGTATTAACTTTTGATTACGAAGATAATGTGAAAATTGATAAACGTATCAACAGACAAAAAATTGACCCTATTATTTCAATAATCACAGCATTTAGTGAAGCACGTATGCATGAATTTGAAATTGATTGGTCATCTATTTATGAAAGTGCTGAATTTGGTTTCTAGGTGGTGAGTAAATGAATTTTAATAAGATATATATTTTTTTGAAATTGCTAATTGTTAATATCGTCAGTATCTTATTTTTAATAGGTTTAACTGTGGTTAATATTGCAATGTATATTGGCTTTGGTTTAGTTTTCGGATTAATTGCTACAGGTTTAACTTTGATTCTGATTGCGTTAATTATCGATCATGAGTCTAAAGAAAGGGGGTAAATAAGTGGGTATTTTCTATAAAACAGAAAAACGAGATTTACAGTACAACGAAGAAGACTTGCAAATGATGGTTAGTACATTGCCAGGATTTCAAGGGAGTAATATTCGTGAATATGCGTCTGTTGATGCTATTAAACACAGCGATGTATTTACTGCTGTCACAATGATTGCATCTGATTTGGCTCGTATGCCCATCAGGCTAATGGAAAACAGAGAAATAGATTATAATAATCGTATTACTCACTTGTTGAATACAAGACCAAATGCAGTATATAACGGCTATATCTTTAAATTAGTTGTGTTTATCAATGCACTATTAACATCTCATGGTTATGTAGAAATTATCAGAGATAAATTGGGGTTACCAGAAGCGTTAGTTTTTAGAAAAACATCAGAAGTTCAATTGAAAGTAT
Organism: Staphylococcus sp. HMSC061G12; assembly: GCF_001838465.1. Taxonomy (NCBI): domain Bacteria; kingdom Bacillati; phylum Bacillota; class Bacilli; order Caryophanales; family Staphylococcaceae; genus Staphylococcus; species Staphylococcus sp. HMSC061G12. The sequence continues at coordinate 88,972 of NZ_KV837157.1, read as the reverse complement.
CAGATGGTGGTTATTATTATTATAAATTTAGAACAATCACTGAAAATGGAAAGATGATTGAACGAAAAATTAATTTTGATGATATGTTAGATATAAAATTTTACTCATTAGATGGTATTAATGGTTTATCTTTATTAGATACACTCAACAAAACCATTGATGCAGATAATAATGGTAAAGATTTTCTTAATAATTTCCTGAGAAATGGTACACATGCAGGCGGTATTCTTAAAATGAAAGGCGTTTTAAATGATAAGAAAGCAAGAAACCGAGCAAGGGAAGAATTCCATAGAGCTTTCAGTGGTACTAAACAGGCAGGTAAGGTTGTTGTTCTAGATGAATCAATGACATTCGATCAACTTGAGGTAGATACAGAGGTTTTGAAACTTATTAGAGAAAATAAGTCGTCTACTCGAGAGATTGCCGGAGTATTTGGGATACCCCTTCATAAATTTGGTGTAGAAACAACTAATATGAGTATCACAGATGCTAATTTAGACTATTTATCTACATTAAAACCTTATACAACATGTGTATGTGCAGAATTAAACTTCAAGTTTAATGATGAAATCACAGATGATTTTAAAGAGTTTATCTTTGACACTACTGAAATTCGTGTGGTAGATGAAAAAACACAAGCAGAAATAGATAAAATCAACTTGGATAGTGGAAAAACAAATATTGACGAAATTAGAAAGCGTGATGGCTTACCACCTATTCCTGGTGGACACGGCAGTATTCATCGTGTTGACTTAAACCATGTGAATATCAGTCTGGTAGATGAGTACCAAATGAATAAATCGAAAGGTACAGACAACAAACTGAAAGGTGGTGAACAAAATGGATAAAGAAATCAGAGTAGGCGTTGTTGATGAGGTAAGGACTAGTGATGACCAAAAAATGATTATTGAAGGTTATGCGTTAAAGTTTGATACATGGTCAGAAGATTTAGGTGGTTTCAAAGAAACAATCTCTAAAGAAGCATTAAGAAACACAGACTTATCTGATGTACGTTGTTTAGTTGACCATCAACCATCGCAAATCATTGGAAGAACAAGCGCTGGTACCTTAGCACTTCGAGTAGATGATGTTGGATTGAAATATCGTTGTGAGTTACCTAATACAACATTCGCACGTGATTTATACGAAAATATGCGGCTTGGTAACATAAATCAATGTTCATTTGGTTTTATGTTAGATAAGAAAGGCGATGAACTGCGTTATGATGAACAAGAAGGTATTTATAAACGTACTTTAAAAAGCATCAGTCAATTAACTGATGTATCGGTGGTTACTTATCCAGCCTATAAAGATACTGATGTTAAACCAGCAATTAGAAGTATAGAGAATTTTGAACGAGAAAAACGCAAGTTCAAACTTAGAAACAAAATTAATGAATATGCTAATCAAAAATAATATTCGGTGAAGTTGAACACCATAAAAAATACAACCTAGGACATGTCTATAAGATGATGTCTTTTTTTAATATTAAAAATTGGAGGTTCTATAATGAATAAAAAACAAAAACTACAAGCATCGATTAAAGATGCACAACGTCAAATTGACCTAAAAGTAAAAATCGCTACGCGTGCGTTAGATAATGATGAGTTGGAGAAAGCAGAACAACTTGAACAGGAAATTGCAGAATTACGCAAAAAAATTCAAGAAAAAGAAGAAGAATTATCTAAAATTAAAGAAGATGATGATAATAAAAGTAACGAAGGAAATACAGAACCAAGTCAAACTGAAGGTAATGTGAATATACGTTCAATGGGTAAATATGGTAATGTTTTCGATTTAGCTATTCCTGGGCAACAAACACAAGTAACTTCACAAGAAGTTAGGGATTTCCAAAATTATCTTGAAACTCGAGATGACATTCAAGGTGGATCATTAAAAACAGATTCTGGTTTCGTTGTCATTCCAGAAGAAATTGTGACTGATATTTTAAAACTTAAAGAAGTTGAATTTAACTTAGATAAATATGTAACAGTTAAGAAAGTTAATAATGGTTCTGGAAAATATCCAGTTGTACGACAATCAGAAGTTGCAGCGTTACCAGAAGTTGAAGAACTTGCTGAAAATCCTGAGTTAGCAGTTAAGCCATTCTTCCAACTGGCATATGACATCAAAACACGCCGTGGTTATTTCCGAATTTCACGTGAAGCAATTGAAGATGCGAAAGTCAATGTGCTACAAGAATTAAAATTATGGATGGCTCGTACGATTGCGGCAACACGAAACCAAGCTATTATTGATGTAATCCAGAATGGAGGACCAGGAGAAAATGGAGACAGTACAAAATTACGTTCTGTTGAGGCTGCAGGTATCGATGGCTTAAAAGATGCAATTAATTTAAATGTGAAACCTAACTATGAACATAATGTGGCGATTGTATCACAAACATTGTTTGCTAAGTTAGACAAGTTGAAAGACAAAAATGGTAATTACTTAATTCAACCGGATGTTAAAGAGAAAACACAACAACGTTTGTTAGGTGCTAAAGTAGAGATTTTACCTGATGAAATGTTAGGAGATTCTGGAGCGGAAACGTTAATTATTGGTAACTTAAAAGATGCTATTGTGTTATTTGATCGTTCACAGTACCAAGCTCAATGGACAGACTATATGCACTTCGGTGAGTGCTTGATGGTTGCTGTTCGTCAAGATTGCCGTATTTTAGATTATAAAGCAGCAGTGGTTGTTCACTTTAAAGATGAAGCAACTGAAGAAGTACAAACTTTATAAGGAGGAATAGAACATGGCTAAATATAAAGTGAATCAAGCATATATTGATAAAGAATTAAAACGTACCTTGCAAAAGGGTGAAGAAGTAGAAATGACTGTGAAACGTGCAAATGAAGTTAACAAAAATGGCAAACCTAAAAATGGTATATTAACTAGAATTGATGACTAGAGGTGAAGTGTGGTGGACTTAACACTTTTAAAAAAGCATTGTAAAATCGACCACAATTCTGAAGATGACTTGCTAGAAGAATACTACACTTGGGCGAAATACGATATAGCTGATGCAGTTACAGATGATATAGAGTGGTTGGAGGAACAACCGTTGTTTAGAGCGGCTGTATATCCTTTGACCGCTTATTATTTTGAAAATCGTATTGCTTTTGAAGAACGAGATTTGAATTATGCGCCACATATGGTTCTAAGTGTAGTTCATAAGTTGAGGGATGCATATGAAATTCAATTCAAATAGATTAAACGAGCGGGTTACTTTTTGTGAAGACATAAGTAAATCTATTAACGGCTTACCACAAAAACCTGTCCCACAAGAATTATATAGTTGTTATGCAGCCATTCAAGACGCGAGAGAATCAGACACACAAACAAGTATCAGTACAGGATCTAAATTTATTAAAACTATTATCATTAGAGATCCTCGTGGTGAATATAAGCCAAATAACAAGCACTATGTGTTACATGAAGGTGAAAGGTATGACATTATTTATGTAAAGAAGGATTATCAAGATAAAGCTTTCATTCGAGTATATTGTGAGGTTATTTTATAATGCCTGCTAAAATTGAAAAAAATGACATTGAGCAAGGTCTTGTTAGAAAGCAGCTTGAATTTAATGCTAAGCAAAATCAAGTGTTAAGAGAAGCAGCTCAAGCGTTAGTACCTGAATTAGCCAGAACCACTCCCGTCAGCGATAGAAAAAAACATGCAAAGAGTCACGTAACTATTTCTAATGTAAGGACTGATAAAAACAGTTATGAAAAGTACATTGTTGTAGGTTACGAAAAAGGTTATTCACATCGTATACACGCAACAGAGTTTGGAACCATGTATCAACGTCCGCAATTATGGATTACTAAGACAGAGAAAAACAATAGACAACTCGTTTATCGAAAGATGTTAAGTGCCATGAAGAAGGTGATTAAATGAGTATAACCGAATTAATCTATAATGAAATCATTAAAGATGAGCGGATTACTATAAAAGATAATATTTTTAGGTATGTAGTACCTCAAAACTTTCATACACAGACTAGTAAACCAATTGTTAGGATATTTCCTTTGCCTTTTAATCCTGAAGAATATGCTGACAATGAAGAAATGACTAGAGAATACGATGTTCAAGTAGATATTTGGTGGTCTGAAAATGAGCCAAGCGAGCAAGCTGAACGAATTACAAAAAGATTAAAGGAATTAGATTTTAAATCATATTATAGAGAACCCTTGTACGAAGTAGAAACAATGACGTTTCGTGAAATAATTCGTGCAAATGGTTCTCTTTTTATTTAGGAGGAATTTTTATGGAAAAATTAAAGTTAAATTTACAGCATTTTGCAGAAAAGGATACAGGAGTTTCCGGTATTGCAATTGGTGTTACAAATTTCTATTGGGCGCCTATTGTTAAAGATACAAGTGAAAACTGGGAAGTAAAACCAGGTTCTCGTACACGTTTCTTGAAAGAAATCGAAGTTGACCGACCACAAGAAGTGGAAGAAGAATATGGAGATAATATGGTTGCAGCAACTGCTGTTTCTAACGGTAAATTATCAGTTAAAACAACTTTCGTTTCCATCCCTGCAGATCAAAAAGCTTTCTTATCCGGTGCTAAAAAAGGTGACGGAGGATATAAATACGGAGCGAATGATATTCCACCAGATGTAGCGGTAGTATTCGAGCGTACAAACCATGATGGCTCATCTGAATGGGTGGGACTATTTAAAGGTAAATTTACGCGTCCATCATTATCAGGACAATCAAAACAAGATAAGGTTGAATTCCAAAATGATGAAGTTGAAGGTTCATTTGTAGACCGTTTATATGATGAATCATCGCATGTGACTGGTTATGATGATAAAGGTTCTACAAAAGGTCGCGACTATGTTTTCTTAGAAACATTCGGAAAAACTTATGAAGATTTTATCAACTCATTAGCACCAAGTGAAAGTGAAACAGTTGTTAAGTCAATGAAAGATAGCACATCACCAGAGGACTCAGAAGAATTACAATCACTATAAAACTTTAAGAGGGGAATTCCCCTCTTTTTTTAATGAAAAATTTAAAATCAGAAAGAAGGAATATAATTATGACAAGAGCATCAATTGAACTTATTACAGGATATACAAAAACAGGTAAACCACAGACTAAAAAATACTTAGCAAAGCCGATGATGTCACTTTTTGACACAATTCAAGGTTCAAAGTTATCTGCAAAACTAACAAAAACGTTTAAACAACCGGATTTTGAAGATTTAACACAAGAGGAATTTGACAAGTTGAGTGAAACAGAACAAAAAGAATATCAAGCTAAAGTTGAAGAGTATCAAGAATTGGTTTCAGAACAATTTGAAGTTTTAGATGAAGTTACAGCATTTGTAGCAGAAGGATTTGATAACCAATTCACATCAGAGGAGTTGCAAAAAGGTATTCCAGCAGGCGCTGAAGGTCTTAGTACTTTAGTTACTGTTTTAGAAACACTTATTTCAGGAGATTTAGACGATACAAAAAAGTTCGTGACAGAGAAGAAGAAATAAACCTTGAAGATTTAACTCCTGAAGGCAGATATAACAACTATATGAAGCTTGCAAAAAAGTTGATTGAAGATGGTATGGATGCTGAAAAAGTAGCAAATATGCCTATTCATTTCTTTTTAGAAATTGTAAGCAGCAAAGTGGAAAGCAAGCAAAAAGCAAAAAGCTTTGCAGATATTTTCTAAAGAAAGGAGGTTAGTGTATGGGGAACCCAATAGGTAATATGGTCATAAGAGTTGATTTAGATGGCTCAGGTTTTAATAAAGGAATGGCCGGATTAAATCGACAAATGCGCATGGTATCTCGTGAAATGAGTGCTAATTTATCAAAATTTGGTCGTTATAATCAATCTCTTGAAAAATCTAAAGTTAAAGTAGACGGGTTAACTAAAAAACAGCGTGTACAAACTCAAAAAGTAAAAGAGTTAAAACAAGAATATGACAAATTATCTAAAGAAACTGGGGAAAATAGCGCGAAAACTCAAGCAGCAGCTGCAAAGTATAATGAAGCATACGCCGAATTAAATAAGTATGAAAGAGAACTGAAAGAAGCAACTGAAGAATTGAGAGCTCTTGAACGACAACAACAAGCTATGAATACTACTATGGGAAAGATAGGTAGTAAGTTCTCTGAAATAGGACCTAAATTCCAAGAAATAGGTCAAAAAATGCAATCTGTAGGACGTAGCATGTCTATGTATGTTACTGCTCCTATTGTTGCAGGTTTTGGTGCTGCTGCTAAAAAGAGTATTGATTTTGATGATTCAATGCGAAAAGTGAAGGCTACATCTGGTGCTACTGGTTCAGAATTCCAACAATTAAGAGATAAAGCCCTTGAAATGGGAGCTAAAACTAAATTTAGTGCATCTGAATCAGCAGAAGCTCTTAACTATATGGCCTTAGCCGGCTGGGATACCAAAGATATGTTAGGCGGTATCGATGGTGTTATGCAATTAGCTGCTGCCTCTGGGGAAGATTTAGGACAAGTGAGTGATATCGTTACTGACTCGTTAACAGCATTTGGTATGAAAGCTAAAGATAGTGGACGATTTGCAGATGTATTAGCACAGACAAGTTCTAAAGCTAATACCGATGTACGTGGTTTAGGTGAAGCGTTCAAATATGCTGCTCCAGTTGCAGGCGCATTGGGATATACTGTGGAAGATACATCTATAGCTATCGGTTTAATGTCCAATGCTGGGATTAAAGGTGAAAAAGCCGGTACAGCATTACGTACCATGTTTACAAACTTAGCTAAACCAACAAAAGCTATGCAAAACAAGATGGAAGAGTTAGGTATATCTATTACTGATAGTAACGGTAAGATGCTTCCTATGCGTGATGTAATGGATCAGTTGCGTGATAGGTTCAAAAACTTATCAAAAGACCAACAAGCAAGCGCAGCTGCAACTATCTTTGGTAAAGAAGCAATGAGTGGTGCATTGGCTGTTATTAATGCTTCAGATGAGGACTACAAAAAGTTGACTAAGTCTATTGATAATTCAACAGGTGCAGCTAAACGAATGTCGGATGAAATGGAAGGCGGAATTGGTGGTTCAATCCGTCAAATGAAATCCGCTTTAGAATCTTTAGCTATAAGTATCGGAGATGTGTTAGCACCTCACATTAAAAGAGCGGCAGAAACTTTAGGTAATTTAGCGCAAAAGTTGTCAGATTCTCCTGGTTGGGTTAAGACTGCAATAGTAAGTGTTGGTTTATTTGCTGCAGCATTAGGACCAGCTATTCTTGTTACAGGGATGTTTACATCTGCAATAGGTAGCATTATGACTACTTTAGGTCCTGTGATGACAGGCATAGCTAAAGCTGGTGGAGTAATGAATTTCTTAGGAAACAAAGCGCCGTTTGCTGCTAAAGGCTTGACTTTAGTAGGTGGAGCTTTTAAATTCATGCTTGGTCCAGTAGGTTTAGCAATTGCAGCAATAGTAGCAATCGGTACAGCATTTGTAATTGCTTATAAAAAATCTGAAACATTCAGAAATATAGTTCACTCTGTAATAGATCCAGTGATGAATGGCCTAAAAAAGATGTGGGATGTTGCTAACCAAATATTTAATGCTTTAGGAAGTTTATTATCTGGTAAAACATTACCAACAGTGGATTTATTATCCAAGATTATGCCTAAAGAAACTGCTAGAAAAGTGACCGTTACTTTAATGCAAATTAGACAAGTATTTATAGACGCTTTTAAAGGTATTTGGTCATATATACAAGAAATAGGTAAGAAGTTATCTGATTTTTGGAAGGAAAATGGAGATACTATCATCCAAGCATTAGCCAATATTTGGAGTGTCATATCGACTGTCTTTATAGAGATTAAGAACTTTTTATGGCCTATTTTACAAGAGTTAGGCGGTCTTGTTCAAACTATATTTATGAATGTTATAGTTCCAATTATCAAAATAGCAATGGGAATTATATGGAATGTAATGAACTTTTTATGGCCACTAATCAAGATATTAATCGTTGATACTTGGAATAATATCAAAAATATTATCAATGGAGCTTTGGATATCATTTTAGGTATTGTTAAGATATTCAGCGGACTATTTACTGGCCAATGGAAGCAAGTTTGGAATGGTGTTAAACAAGTATTCAGTGGTGCATTAACGCTTATATGGAACCTTATTCAACTTTGGTTCATCGGTAAAATACTTAAAGTAGTTAAGATATTCAGCGGACTATTCAAAGGTGTTATAAGTTCTGCTTTTAAACATATCAGAAGTGTAATAAGTACAGTACTGAAGTTTATTTGGTCTATTATCAGCACGATTTTCAAACGGATATTAAGTATCACTAAAACGATATTTGGTGCCGTGGCAAAATTCATTAAGCATATATGGAATGGTATAAAAAATGCCATCGTTGGAGCAGTTAAATTTATTTATAACGGAGTTAAACGTTACTTTACCGCAGTTAAAAATACAGTGAACAAAATATTTACTGCTGTAAAAAGTTTTGTCGTCAAAACATGGTTGAATATCAAAAACACCGTTGTAAAATATGCTAAAAGCTTATGGACTGGCGTACGTAATACATTTAACTCTTTATCCAAAGGTGTTCGTAATATTTTTAGTCGCTTACGCAGATGGTTAGCAGATACTTGGAGAAATATTAAAAACACAGTAACTAGATACGCCTCTCAGTTATGGGCATCAGTCAAGAAGACTTTTAATAATTTATACAACGGTACTCGTGATATAACTAATAATGTTAAGAGAAAAGTAACAGGTATCTGGCAAGGAATAAAGAAATCTGTAACTGGTATTGCTAGTGCGTTATGGAGTTCTGTTAAGAAGACCTTTACAAACATGCGTGATGGATTAGCTAATATCATTGGTAAAATTAAAGATCATATCGGCGGCATGGTAAGTGCTATCAAAAAAGGTTTGAATGGTCTTATCAAGGGCTTAAACTGGGTAGGTTCTAAGTTGAGCTTGCCTAAAATACCTAAATTATCAACTGGTACACAAAGAATTAATCGCCACGTTAGAACAACATCTGATGGTCGATTAAAAGATGGCACTATGGCTATTGTGGGTGATAGAGGACCGGGTAACGGAAAAGGTAAAGACGGTCGTCGTGAATTAATACAGTATCCTAATGGACGAATGGCTATGACGCCAGCAAAAGATACAATGACATGGTTGCCAAAAAATTCAAGAGTAATAAGTGGTAGCATGAGACAACGTTATGAAGAGGCAGAAGGTGCAGGTATGGCGCCTAGATTTAATTTAGGTACGATTCCTAGACTTAGTACAGGTACTTGGTTTGGCAACGCTAAAGATTGGGTTGGAGATAAACTGAAAGGTGCCGGTAAAGTTGTTGGCAATAGTGCAAAATGGCTCTCTGAAAAAATCGGAGATGTTATGGACTACATGGACGAACCAGGAAAATTACTTAACAAAGTGCTTTCCATGATGGGTATTGACTTTAGTTCTCTTACAAAAGGTATGGGTATCGTTGGAGATATTACACGTGCTGCATGGAAAAAAATAAAAAAAGGAGCACTAGATTGGATTAAAGGTGGGTTTGAGGCTCAAGCAGGAGATGGATCTGTGTTTGAAGGATATGGAATTCTACAAAAATATTCTGCTCCGCCATATCCGCCGAATCCTAATTATCCTTTCAATGGCGGAGTCCATCACGGTGTCGATTATGACATGCCTGTTGGTACGCCTGTGCGTACACCGATGGCTGGTCGAGTTAGAAGTTGGTACGATAACTACGGCGGCGGTAATGCTATCACTGTTTCAAAAGGTAAAACATTTTTATGGTTCATGCATCTTAGTAAGCAACTTAAGAAGACAGGAGAACAAGTTAAAGCAGGACAACTTATTGGTAAATCAGGTAACACGGGTTCAATGACTAATTATCGACATCTTCACTTCCAAGTCAATCAGGGCGGAGAATCCAACAGTAACTCTGTAGAACCGCTTAGCTGGTTAAAGAAAAATGGTAAAGGTATCGGCGGTAAATCAGGAAAATGGAATGGTAATATTCGACAAGCATTAAAATTAGCCGGTTTGCCTACATCTCAAGCATACGTAAATGCGTGGGCGAGACAGATTCAAACGGAATCAGGTGGAAATGCTAAGGCTATCGGTGGTACTGATGGTTTAGCGGACGGTCGTGCAATGGGGCTTGTGCAAGTTAAACCTGGTACATTTAATGCTTTTAAATTACCAGGACATGGTAATATCATGAATGGTCTAGATAACTTAATTGCTGGTATGCGTTATGCAAAAGCTAGATATGGAAGTAGTATATTATCAGTAATAGGTCGTGGACATGGGTATGCGACAGGTGGACTCGTCCACAATGGCTTATATCATTTAGGCGAAGAAGGGTACCCTGAATGGATAATACCTACTGACCCAAAACGAGCAGATGATGCAGCTAAATTACTTGCATTGGCTAATAAGGATATTAGTAAAAACAAACGTCCTAGCCAATTGAAAAGTGTCAATAACCTTTCTGATGATGGTCATACAGTGAGTGTCTTAGAGAAGAAAATGGATAAAGTAATTGGTTTGCTTGCTAGATTGGTTAGTGCTGGTGACACAATTGCAGATAAGGATTATGAACCAGTCATTGATAAATACGCACATAAACAACAAGTTTTTGACGCAATAGATGATTATAATAGACAAAAACAAAGACATAGAAGGTTTAATCCTGGAGGAGTTTAAAATGCTAGATACAATAAAAGTTAATAATAAAACAATTCCATGGTTAGTAGTAGAAAGAGGGTTTAAAATACCCTCTTTTAATTTTGAAATAGAAACTGAAGATGTACCGGGAAGAAAAGGTTCAGTTTTTAAAAAGAGAGAGGTGAAAGGTTATGAATTTGACTTACCTTTAATAGTAAGTAATGAACATCTCTCACACGGTGGAATGAAAAAACACGATGATATTTTAAATGAGATAGTACGTTTCTTTGATTATGATTATGAAGTTCCATTACAATTCATGACACAAGATTGGTACTGGAATGCTTTTTTTGAAGGTCCTGTAGAAATTGATAAGACACCTAGAGGAGTATTGTCATTTGTTATAAAGGTTGTTTTGGTAGACCCATACAAGTATGCAGCAACCGGCAACTACAACACTGCTATATCAGACCAAGTGTCTATTGTGAATAGCGGTACAGCTGATACACCCGTCACAATAGAAGCGAGGGCATTAAAAAATGCTAACTTCTTCCAAATTGCCAAAGGCGATGAGGACTATTTTATGATTGGTGACGATGATGTAGATAAACCACTCAATGACTATTCACCACTCATTTTAGGTGATGAATTGCGCGTGTTTAAAGGCTGGAATAAACAAGATACCAAAGACTTCACTGATAACCATACAGGCGGTGACGTTGGTGGTGCTTTCAGTCAATCTTCAAGCAAGGAGTCATTCTACCTAAACACAGAAAGCGTAACGGGTAGTGGTTGGCAGGGCGCTATGTATAAACGTAGCTTTGTCAATTATGCGAGCGCTCAAGACTTTTCAACGACTGTTAAGTTTGGCCTAAATCAACGTCGTAAAGGCGCAGTACACTTCGCACAGTACCTCTACGATACAGACGGACGAGTGATCGCTTCAATTGGTTACAGTAATCCTAACGCCAACTCAAACACAGGACGTATCATTGTTACACTGTTTAACCAAAATGGCGACCAAGTTAAGATATACGACTATAAAAACAATCCTAGCTTATACAACATGGATGAGTTTGTGGTCTATATTAAGTTGGAACGTCGTAGCAATCAATTTAAAATAAAAACCTGGAAATATAGAGAGATTCCTTATCCGTTAAGAAAAATCGCGTTTGATCAGCATGAAAAAATTTATATGGATAGCGGTAAATTCTACACACGACCTATTGCTTCGTTATCTTTATATTCTGCTAAGAATGGTAATAATCCAGTCATGCCGCTATATATTTTCGGTACTTATACGAGAGAGCTATTGCCTAAACCTAAAGGGGCAAGAGATATGATTATCAAAAAAGGCGATGAAATCTTGATTGATATGCGTAATCATAATGTATTAGTAAATGAAGAGCCTTTTTTATCTGAAAAAACTTTTGGTTCTAACTATTTCAATGTAGAAAAAGGGCATACAGAATTAATTATCTCACCGTTAAATACATTTGATACAACGGTTCGTTGGCAAGATAGATATTTATAGAAAGGAGGTTGCAATTTGCTGCATATTTTAGACTATGAAGATAAAATTATAGACTTTATTTCCGAAGATGACGCATCAATTATTAACGCAAAACATAACCGTGATATTAATAATCGCTCAGAAACGTTTGACTTTACAATACTGTCAGAACGAGCTATAAATATGCAAAAGAATTATAGAGTCATTATTCAAGATAGCACTGGTCAGTATAGAGAATTTATTATCGAACATATTTCACAAGATATGGATGGATATACTGAAATAGAAACAACAGCTTCATATTTAGAAGATATAACCGGTGCGCCTCCTTATGCACCAGGGAGCTTTGAGAAAAAGACAACCACAGAAGCCTTATATGATGTATTGAAAGATACGGGATGGCAAGTGTCAGAAGCTACTGAATATGGGGGTATACGTACGACATCATGGACTGGTTTTCATACACGTTACGATATACTGGTGCAATTGTGTACGACTTACGATATGATAGTTGATTTTTATATCGAGTTAGGTAGTAATACAGTTGATGGTCGCTACGTTGTGCTGCGTAAGCGAAATCCTATATTTCAAGGTAAAGAAATAGTTAAAGGTAAAGACTTAACTGGTTTAAAGCGAATTGTTGATATGAGCGAAGTTAATACCGCATTATTATGTGTGGGTCCTGAAAAAGAAGATGGTTCACGTATTACTTTAACCGTCAAAGATGATGAAGCCCAAGCGCAATTTGGATTGCCAGGAAGATATATTTGGGGTATCTATGAACCTGAAACTGAAGATGAGAATATGACTGAAGCACGATTACGTTCATTAGGTACAACTGAATTGAACAAACGTAAAAAAGAAAAAATTAGTTATGAAGTAACATCTCTAGATATAAAAGAATACCAACCACATGAAGTTGTTCATATCGGCGATATGGTACGTATCAAAGATAGAGATTTTACGCCTCCGTTGTATTTAGAAGCTGAAGTAATCGCTGAAGATTATGACATGGTTACTAAAGAATCAACATATTCCTTTGGCGAGTATAAAGAATATCGTGAAGATGATTTACGACAAGAGTTTTATAAGCATCTTAGTAATATTAGACAACGAATGAATGATAACTTCAGCAATGTAAATACTATTGTTAGGGAGACCAACAGTCAATTACAGTATTTCGAAAAGAAAATTATTAAGTCGCAAGATGCGCCGGAAAATCCAGTCAATGATATGTTGTGGTTAGACACAAGTAATCCTAAAGTAGCAGTGTTACGTAGATACTGGAACGGACAGTGGATAAATGCGACTGCCGAAAAAGCTGATGATATTGACGCAGTTACACGCGAGAAAGCTTTGTACGATGATTTAAATAACACATTTATAAACCTGAACATTCAACACAGCAAATTATTAAGTGAAGTGTATGAAGTTATAGACAGTGAATACCTTGTCGATACTATATTGAAACAACAAGTTCAACAAAACTTAGATAGTACAATCAATGTTTATAATACTATCAAGACAAATCTTGAAAGTATGACACCAGAAACAGCAACAATCGGCAAACTTGTCGATACACAAGCACTGTTTTTAAAATATCGCGAATTGCTGAAAACACTATACAATTCATTAGAAAACGCTAAGATTGCAATAGATGATCGTTTCAAATTACTGCAATCTCAATACACAGATGAGAAATTCAATGATGCAATGTCTAAAGTAGCTGAAGGCATCGGCGGCACATGGAACGCTGAAACAGGTCAATTACTTGCAGATATTCCAAGTCAACAAGAATTAGAAGGCGCGTTGAAAACCTATATTAACGGCCAAGACGCCGCATTAAAGCAGCTTATTGACGGTGAAGTCAACAGCAAGATAACACAAACTAAGAATGAATTAAGCAGCAACATCAGCGCAGTGAGTGCTAAGGTAGACGGCATTCAAGTAGGCGGACGCAACTTGTTACCTACTTCTTATGGTTATTACAATGTCACCGGTTTGTATGGCTACATTAAAGTAAGCGATGACAACACACAAAAAGTCATAACAATTACAGATAATGACAAAACTATTGATATGTCTGGAGTATTCTTTGGTTTTACAAAAAATGGTTATGACGCAAACGCAGGTGTACGTTGGGAACATTCAGCAGGAAAATTGATACGAAATTTTGATAACGATGTATCGTTGAAAAATTATAATTTCTTTTCATTTTTCCCTAAAGACAAAGCTACATTGGATAAGATATTCAAGCGGTATAAAATCAAACTTGAAAAAGGTACGATTGCGACTGATTACACAGTAGCACCAGAAGATGTTCAAACTAATATTACAAAGGCGCAATCAGAGGCGACTATTGCCGCAAAAGCTTATGCGGATGCCCAGGACACATTGAGAAAAACAGAATTACAAGCATACGCAGACGGTGTTGTAACTAAAGAAGAACAAAGAGCTATCGCAGATGCTCAAGCAAAATTAGAAGAAGCTAAGGCATATGCAGAGGAAACTCAAAAGGCAGCACAAGCTTATACCGATGAAAATCTTGAACCAATTACAACAACGCAGACACAACAATCATCGGATATTAAGCAGCTTAAAGGCGTTATAACATTGAAAGCTGACAAAACAGAATTGACAACGATGTATGATACAAACATCAAGCCGCTGCAAACGCAAATCAATGAACAGAAAGCGCAATTAGATGTGTTACCGGAACAAATCAGTAGTAAAGTATCGCAAACAAGTTACGACGCAGACCAAAATAATATAGTCACGCGTTTAAACAGCGCAGACACGCAACGCCAACAATTAAGTAATGCGATTAATGACCGTGTGACCATCAAAGAATATACAGATAACAAGACAGCGACTACTAATGAAATCAATACAGCAATTAATAATGTACAGGTCGGCGGCAGAAATTTATTAGAAAACAGCGTAAATATTAAAAAGGCTATCAATGATACTTCGAACAATTATAATCAGTATTGGGCTACTTTAATCACAAGTGCACATAGTAAATTACAGTTGGGCGAAACCATAACGATAAGTTTTGATGTGCAAATGGAACGCGGTGAAATACTAAGAGTATATGATACTTTAACCAACTTTGATTTCATGTTTGGAGAAAAGGTATTTAAAAATATCGGCAATAAAAAACAAAGGCTGTCATTCACTTTACCATTAGTATCAACAACTAAAAGCAGTACAGTTTGGAACTTAAGTTTTTACAACAATAACAACGGCGACCGATTTACAATTGAAAATATCAAGATAGAAAAAGGAAATAAAGCAACGGACTGGACACCTGCACCGGAAGATGTCAAAGCAGATATTGATAAAACAAAAGCAGAAACTGATAAAACGCTTAGTGTTATGCAAACACAGATTAATCAGAATGGTACTGACATCAATGCACGTGCAACAAAAGAAGAGTTTAACGCCAGTAAGAAAACACTATCGAATGTAATAAGTGATTTATCTATTAATACGACAACAGGTCTGACACTTTCATATGATGAAAATGGTAATATTCAATCACATACTGTTGGCCCCGATGGCATTATGTTGAAGGGTGACCGTGTCAATATCAATGTGAACAAAGATTTTCAAGTGTTAGCTGGTAATGTAAATAATAAAGTCGGTAAAGATGAAATCATTAATCGTTTAAACTTATCACCAGAAGGTTTAGACATCAATGTAAATAACTTAGGTATACGTGGCGGGGATACTACAAATTATTTATCAATCAAGAATCAAGAAATATTATCCCGTGGTACATTCACAAGGACATGGGGCGGCGTAACTGATACACCTAGTGCAGAAATTGGAATTAAAGATGGATATATTCTTTCCAGAAATAAAAAAACAGGATATAACCTTTATATGACTGAAAAAGGACTATCCACAATGATGTCCGGCGGCGTCGGTTCAGAACAAGCTGGTGCATTAGAATTTCATTACGATTTATTTAATGATAATTCACGTGGTGTGCGCCTTTCGTCTACTTATGGAGTTGTATTCCTGCACTCTGAAAATAGTCGTATCTATACTCGATCCAGATATACAACAAATATTGAAACTTGGGAAGCGTCTGTATATATTCGACCTCAAGTTTATTCTCGTCCAGGTACTAACGAATTCAGTTTTTATCTCAAAGATAATGACAATGCTAAAGATACGGATGGTACATTGCTATTCGGTGAAATCTATGACGATAAAGGTCAAGCGGGGTCTGGTATTAGATTTAAAAAGGCAGGATTTTCAGGACAAACTGAAGGGGACTATGAACCTGTCGTATATGCAACAGATAAATTTGGAAACATCGGAACAGGTAGTTTTCACGCAAGAAACTTTTATGGGGATTTCCAATCAAGAAGTGGTTATTTGTATCTCAAAGCTGATGACAGGGTTCGTATCACAGACTACAAAGGTTATAACAACGGTAATCCGACATATGGTGATTTGCAGTGCAGATGGATACAATCAGAAAGTATCCGTACAACAAGCACCAACTTTTATATCGGTACATCAACAGGTGAAGTAAGAATTACTAACAACTTACTTTATAACGGCGGGGACATTGGCTATAAAGATATACGTTTCAAAAACTATGTAGCAATGTCATCAGAGAGATATAAATATGATATTAAAGAGTGGAATTATAGTGTGCTTGATGCATACCGCAATGATCTAAAATTATATTCTTATAAAAACAAATCTGAAAAAGAGGAAGAATATGTTCGTGACCATCACGGTATTATTATTGAAAGAGAAATACCGATTGAATGGAGACATCGTGATGGTTTTGATGGCAATGAAGTGTTGTTTTGGAATACTAAAGCTATACAAGAATTGATTGAAAAAGTAGATGAATTGGAGGAACAAATAAATGAATCAAAATAACCAATTACAAGCAGATCCAAATAAAGTGATTAACAACTTATTGAACAGAATCACTGAGCTGGAAAAAGATAATGCAATTTTGTTCGCATTGTATCAAGAGGAATTAGAAAACAAACAAAATACTGATGAAAATGACCGTGGTGTAAGTGAGTAACTTATACCACTATTTTTATACAAATTTTTAGGAGGAATTTATTATGGAAAGAATCAAGGAATTTTACTTAGTGGAAATTAATAAATATGGAGAAGAGAGTGCATTAATGCAAAATTATTCGAATGGCTTCGTCAGAGGGGCTTCGCCTAATACTGCTTATAAATTTCAAGAAAAAGAACAAGTAATCCAAGCTTGTAAGGTTCAAAATATGCTTGCTACTATTTTGAACAATGGGACTAAAACTTATTTTGTGGAACAAAATATTGAACGTGAAATGTATGATGAGAAAGGTGAAGTATATGTAAAAGGCGAGGTGCAAGAGGTATAGCCTCTTTCCCTAACTTTTTTAGAAAGCAGGTGAATGGATGAAAAAGCTGAATCTATCAGAGATGATAGCAAGCACCCTATTATTCGGAACAGGGTTATTCACGTTGTGGAGAGGGTTGTTCTGGACAATTGAGCAAGACTCGATTTTAGGCGATTCTGCTTTTTATAGAGAATTACACAACCTGTTACCGATATGGATATGGGGTGTGTTGTTTTTACTTTCAGGCATATTATTAATGTGTGCAAGTTATTTACTACCTAAACAAAATCAAAAAAGTTATTGGCTAATCACAATCGGAAGTCTTATATCATTCGTTATGTATTTTATTATAACAAGTGCAAGTGTTTACAACGCAATTAATTGGTTATCTCCTATTCAATTCGCTACACTTTCAGGGGTTTATTTAGTGCTGATGTTTTTCGGAGGTTTCGAAATTTATGCCGAGCGAAGATAAATATGTACTACGTCATGAATGGGAAAGAGCGAATCGTAATATAGATGGGAAGATTAATGAAGTAGATAACAAGCATATAGCATTGCATAACGATTTAAAACTACTGGTCACACGATTAAACGATAGTAACGATGCATTAATTCAAAGCCAATTAACTACAAATAAGACTTTGGAAAAAATCAACGACAATCTTATAGGATTTAATAATCGTATCAAAGACGTTGAACATACTTCTGATATAACAATAAAAAGGTTAGATTCGATTGAAAACTTTGTATCTGAAAGGCAAAAAGGAAATATGCAGATATGGGTTGCAATCATTGGTGCTATATCTACTGTATTAGTCGGAGCATTAGGATTTGCAGCAACATTCTTTTAAAGTCGGTACTTCGGTATCGGCTTTTTTACTATATGGAGGGATTTTATGAATTGGAAATTAAGAATTAAAAATAAAACAGTGTTGACTGGGATAATCGGCGCTTTACTATTATTCATTAAACAAGTCACAGAATTATTCGGGTTAGACTTATCCACACAGTTAGAACAATTGAGTGCCTTAACGGGTACAATTATTACTTTACTTGTCGGCTTAGGTGTTATTGTAGATCCGACAAGTAAAGGTATTAAAGACAGTGGTATTGTACAAACTTATACAAAGCCTAGAGATAGTAATAATACAGATGAAATGGTTCAGTGGCAGAATCAAGCGATTGATAAAGAATTTGCCTACGCTGGATTTAACGATGTTATGGCGGGAGAAGTTGAATTCGAAGAAGGTCTGAGAGATATTGAAGACAATAACCGTTTGGTTAGAAATTATGATAATAGTATTGAAAATTCAGGCGTAATGCTTGATACAAATGAACAAGTGAGTGGGGTGATTGAAGATGACCAAAACACAAAATCAAATTAACAATATAGTCAACGGTTATCTTGGTAAATATGTAGATTTTGATGGGTATTATGCTTACCAGTGTATGGATTTGGCAGTTGCTTATGTATATGATTTGACGGAGGGAGCAACAAGAATATGGGGGAATGCAAAAGATGCGCCAAAAAATTCGTTCCCTAAAGGTTGGAAAGTTATAAGAAATGAAGTGTCTACTGTACCTAAAAAAGGTTGGATTGCCGTTTGGACTACCGGAATGTATTCAACTTATGGTCATATTGGTATCGTTTATAATGGGGGTAATACTTCCCAATTGCAAGTATTGGAACAAAACTACGATGGATTAGCCAATTCACCTGCTAAATTAAGATGGGATAACTATGCAGGACTCACACACTTCATCATTCCACCAACAAATGGTAGTACAAATCCTACAGGTTCAGGTGTTAAGACAGGAGTAAGTGCTAAAACACCATTGAAAAAACGTAAAATAATGCTAGTTGCAGGTCACGGATATAACGATCCAGGCGCCGTTGCAAATGGTACAAATGAACGTGACTTCATTAGAAATAACGTTACTAAAAGAGTTAAATCATATCTTGAAAAAGAAGGGCATGAGGTTGCATTATATGGTGGAAATTCTCAGCCACAAGATATGTACCAAGATACTGCATTTGGTCAGAATAAAGGCAACTATAAAGACTATGGGCTATATTGGGTGCAGTCACAGGGGTATGAAATTGTCGTTGAATTCCATTTAGATGCTGCAGGTAGCAGCGCAAGTGGTGGTCATACTATTATTCCTTATGGCACTAAGGCAGATAGTATTGACAGCAATATTCAAAACGCAATTCACAAACATGTCGGAACAATCAGAGGTATTACTGGTCGAGCTAATTTATTAAATTGCAACGTTGCAAAACAAATCGGCATTAACTACAGGCTCGTTGAGTTAGGTTTTATCACGAATAATAATGACATGAATAACATTAAAAACAATCTTGACGCTTATTGTAAAGATATTGCCGAGGCAATTAACGGTGGCGCTATCAAAACTGGGCTAGGTAGTGCTAAGAAGAAAGTTAAAATGGTAAATACACCTAGAGGTTGGAACAAGAATAAATATGGCATATTGTGGAAGAAAGAAACTGCTAATTTCACTTGTAATGTACCTCAAGGCATTATTACTCGACGTATTGGCCCAGGTCGTAAATACCCACAAGCTGGGGTTCTGAAAAAAGGTCAGACTGTTAGGTATACAGAAATTCAAAACAACGATGGTTTTATTTGGATTAGTTGGATGACTAGTTCCGGATACACTGTATATATGCCAGTAAGGCAGGTTAAGTCAGACGGAAGTTTAGGGCCACTGTGGGGAAGTATTAATTAAAGGCTGGGCTACATGCCCGGCTTTTTTCATGTTATAATTACTATGAAGTTATTAAACAAGGTGGTTAAAATATGAATGTTGGTGATAAATATAATATGTTGGAGTGTACAAAGTACATAGGTAGCGATAAAAGAGGAAAAAAGTTTTTGTTTAAATGCGATTGTGGCAACGAAGTAGAATATATTGGTACATATGTTAAAAATAATCGCTATAAATCATGCGGTTGTAGAAAATATAATAAAAATAAAGATGAAGATATATTGAGAACAAAGTTCAATAGATTAAAACCTATTGAAAGAGTTGATAATATAAACAGAGGCAAAGCTTTTTTATGCAGATGTGACTGTGGTAACACTAGTGTAGTTCCGTTGGGTTCTTTAAAAAATGGCAGGATAAAATCTTGTGGATGTCTAAACAGTGAAGTTCAATCTGAGTTTATGAAAAAATATAACAATAAACATGGGAAATCCAATACACCTGAGTACAAAGTTTGGAAAGGTATGAAAAGTAGATGTAATAACCCTAACTCAAAAGGATATAAAAATTATGGTGGAAGAGGTATTCAAGTTTGCAAAAGATGGGAAAATTCTTTCGAAAACTTCATGAAAGATATGGGCGAACGTCCAAACGAAGATTATCAAATAGATAGGATAAACAACGACAAAAATTATAGCCCAGATAACTGTAGGTGGGTTACTAGATCTGATAACACATTAAACAAACGACATAAAAAAGGCGCTTCTGGATTCAAAAATATCGTATCAGATGGAACAAGTTATTATGCAATGGTAAAAAGACAAGGTTATGTAAGAACATCACAATACGCAAACCTAGAAACATCATTAAATAGACGTAACCTATACATCGATGAATATAACAAAAATCCTCAAAAATGGATAAACGATACCGTTAGTAATAATTATACAAAATAGGTTATTCATGGAACGAATTAGCACCACCTAATCATGGTGTGGGCGAACTTTGGGATAGTATCAGTTAAATAAATATGTTATTATTTACTTACCGCTGTTGTCATTGTAAAAAGTTTCTTTTCACAATTGATACTATATTGTAAGTTCGTGGATGATAGTGTCCATGACTTGAGGGTTATCTAAATAGGTAACCCTCTTTTTTTATGGTATAGTATAATTCAAATAGCGGTACTTTAAGAAATTGTCGGAATAATTGTATTTGTAATTAAAAAGTGAAATATAGAGTGGTATTAGTAAAAAAGTTATGATATAATTTTTTTCAGACACTGTTTTCACAACTCAACACTCTAAGGTGTAAATAGACTTTAAGCATGATTTGAGAGTTACCTATAAGTAGCTCTCTTTTTTATTGAAATAAAGGGTAGTAATTACTAAAAAAACATGGTAAAATAAATATAGAACATGGTTTTTACTCTTCGTTATTCTATTGTGTAAATAGATATTATGCATGAGAATAGAAAGCTATCTTTTTTGGCAGCTTTTTTATTATCTTATTTTAATATTAAACAAATTGTGTTAGTATATTAAACAGAAGATATTTTGGAAGATAATTTTCTAATCATAATCTTACCACCTTTTATGGTGGTGTTTTTTATGTTATATTAAAAACGTGGGTTAGATATATGGTATCTATGTAGAGAAACTATTTAAATAGTTTCTCTTTTTCATTGATTATGTAAAAGAAGAATGCTATTATGCTTTTGCAGTATGTATTCAATGTGCATATTGTATCCTTACTTCCTTAATGCTAGATTCAAAGCATTTCTGTTATTTTATTGTGTGTTTTCGTTACTTTCTCTCTAATCTATCCCAAACGAGAACACAGCCACCTTTCGAGGTGGCATACATAATGTGATCCACTTAACTATTTTAGGTGTGTCTTTTGACAAAATTAAAAACTTGTATTAACATGATTGGTACAATATCAAAAGATATTGTTCGTGTGTTATTGTTTCTCTATTTTCTTCTGCTTAGAATGTTGAAAAAGTCTTGATGATTTAAGTATGGATAATAGGGGGAGAGGTTGCTTAGGCAACCTCTTTTTTAGTTGATAGTAAATATAAGCATAAATGAATAGTACCATCAACATAGTGCTGTTTTATTTTTGCTAATCTAATAAATTTGCTTTTTAATATTTACTTAACATTGGAAATATGTTAAAATATTCTTTGTTCATCTTTAATTTGCTTAAGTGAACTTGAAGTTTGATTACTTCCATTTCTATTATTTTATATATGCTTTGTGTCACTTGTGTTCCCTTCCTAAAATGCACAAGTGACAATTTTTATTACATATCAATTAGATTAGTACATGACTTTTAATACATTATATTGACTGCATCAAAGTAATGTATTATTATTTGATATACAATACCTTTTTAGGTATTGCCTTACTTATTATTTTTTGCTTTATTTTCTCTTTAATAGAGTGATCCTTACTTTTATTGGTATGACCACTTTTTATGTTACGAATGTTGTTGAAAAAGTCTTGTGTGTAAAGCAATAATAATAAGGAGAGGTTGCTTCGGCAACCTCTTTTTTATTATTGCATGGTTAATACTATTGAAATTATATATTTTTTTGATGAAAAAAGAGAGAAATGTTATAGTAGTTATTGAGTGTTATTCACTCATATAATTTTTTGCGCCTTAAGCGTTATCTGATATAGCCCGCAAACCTACATCAGATGACGCTTTTTAATTTGTAAGATCCCACCATTAAATAGGCAGTTTTTTTGATACCATTTTTGATACCATTTTGTTTAAAAACAGAAAAAGTTTAGAAAATTTAAGTGCTTGAAATCGCATGAAATCAACGTTTTAAATTTCAAAAAATCCTAAAAAACTTCATTTCCAATCGAAATGGAAGGTTCTATCGGTTAATCCAATAGTGTTCATTGAATATAAGTATTAAAATACGCAGCATGCATACTTAACCGTATGTGTGCTGCTTTTTAATGTCTGAAGTTAAGTGAAAAGATAAGTGTAATGAAACAATATAGAGATTTACCGAGATTTAAAGAGAATTATGTCAGGCATGTCAAACAAGTTCAGGGTTAATACGATTTTTGGTAATTTATTAAGCAAATTAGGACATGTTAAAGTCTACTAATACATTTTTTTTGAAATTTAACGTGACGTAAAATTCTGAAATGTGGTATAAGTAAGTGATAAAATAAAGAAAATGTTTAGAGGGGAAACCTATGAAGAATAATCCAACTTTGTTAAAGATTCTAGCAGCAGTATTTATATTGTTAACAATTATCAGCCCGTTATTTGCGATTGGAAGTATAATTTGTAGTGTGAAAATCAAAAAATACAATGATGTCGTTGGAGATCGTTTTCTCACGATTTCTATAATTTGTGCAGTAATATTTATGGCGTTTCATTTTATCTACTATCTCACTTACTTATTTTAAAGTTATTTTAAAAGCCAGAAAGTAAACAGTTACACTGTATCTTACTTTCTGGCTTTATTTTAGTTCATAAAAGTAAATGATTAAATGATAAAAAGTCGTTAGTTGTATCTTTTAGAGATAAATTCTGTATCGATGTCTTATTGTTGAATAAGTTATTTATACAAAAGATTGACTGAGTAAAACTTTGAAGTGATTCATTTAAATTCTGTATAACACATTCAATATAGATTTCTTCAGTGCTTTTATCTATATTTACATTAAATGTTTGAATGTATTTGTATAGTAATTTAAGTGTTGGTTTCTGCTCAAACAACTTAGACTTTTGAGATTTTAAATTAAATAGTGTATAGCCATCGTCACAAAGTGTGATAGTCTGCTTATCATCGCTAAAGATAGCATAAAGAATGATGTTATCCATCGTGCAATCTTTATAAGGAATTTCTACGCGTAGTGTATTTGAATTTATTTTCTTGAAATCTACTTGATTAGATATCCAACGTTAAAGTGCAGTATTACTCCTAGAGGGATTGTTTTATTAAAAGTATTTTTTAAAGGTACTACAATTCATCTGAAAATTCGGTACAATGGTAATTAATCATTGTACTTCGTGAAAAGCGTGGAACTTGTTCGGTTTACATAAATAGAGAGATGGGAAATTAATAAGAAATATACGCTTTTTGACAGAGTCAATAAGAGTTTTAAGGGAGCGTCGGCCATCATGATTATAGCTATCATTATTTTAATTTTTGTTTCTTTCTTCTTTTCTGGCAGTGAAACGGCATTAACTGCTGCGAATAAAGTGAAATTACAGACTGAAAGCAGGAAAGGAGATCCAAAGGCAAAAAGGTTATTGGCACTTTTAAATAAACCTAGAGATTTTATCACAACGATTTTAATCGCAAATAACAGTGCGAATATCGTGTTGCCTACGCTAGTTACTATTCTTGCTGTACAACATGGTTGGAACGTGGGAATTGCATCTTTAGTGATTACAGTTGTGGTAATTATTGTTTCAGAAGTGATACCAAAATCTATCGCAGCAACTTATCCTGATGCGATTTCTAAATTAGTCTATCCGGTAATTCATTTATTCGTGGTAATCTTAACGCCGATTACTAAAATTTTAAATGGTTTAACTGGTTTGATTAACCGAATGCTTGCGAATGATAAATTCCAAAGCCAAACCATGTCTAAAGAAGAAGTGCGTACAATGGTAACCATTGCAGGGGCACAAGGGGCATTTAATGAGAATGAACGAGATCGTCTTCAAAGTGTTTTAACTTTCCAACAATTGCGTGTTAAAGATGTAGATACAACACCACGTGTCAATGTGACTGCATTCTCAAAAGATACACCATATGACGAAGTGTATGAAATAATTATGTCACACCCATATACACGTTATCCGGTCTATGATGAAGACATTGATAATATTGTGGGAGTCTTTCATTCAAAATACTTATTAATATGGAGTCGTCACTATGATAAAACATTAGAAGATTATATTTCTAAACCGCTTTTTGTGAATGAGCACAATAAAGCTGAGTGGGTCATGCGTAAAATGATTGCGACACGTAAACACATCGCCATTGTATTAGATGAATATGGCGGTACGGATGCGATTATTACGATGGAAGACTTAATTGAGCAATTGCTTGGTTTAGATATTGAAGATGAAATGGATCAACATGAACAAAATAAAGTCGATGAACGTTTGAAAAATAGACAAAAGCCAAAAGCGAATCAATCATCTTTATAGGGAGTGTTCACATATGTGGTCAGATACAAAAATCACTGCACAACTTGGAATCAAGTATCCAATTATTCAAGCCGGAATGGCAGGCAATACAACGCCTGAATTAGTCGCTAGTGTGAGTAATAGCGGAGGCTTAGGAACGATAGGCGCAGGGTATTTCAGTTCAGAAAAACTTGCGGAGGAAATAGATAAAGTTAAATTATTAACTACTCAACCTTTTGCGGTTAATTTATTTGTGCCGAGTAAAAAACATATCAAGCGTGCGCAAGTTGATTTAATGAATGCATGGTTAAATCCTTATCGTCGTGCATTGGATTTAGAACAACCCGTAGTGAATTTATCTGAAACACAACAACTTGAACAACAAATTGATATCTTGATTGAAAAACGCGTACCCATTGTTAGCTTTACATTCGGTATTCCAGATGTCCATTTAATTCGTAAAATGCATGAACATCATATGATTGTGATGGGTACCGCGACTTCTGTTGAAGAAGCAATTGTGAATGAAGAAGCAGGCATTGATATTATTGTGACACAAGGTAGTGAGGCAGGCGGACATCGTGGATCATTTTTAAAACAAGAAGATGGAGAATATCCAATGATTGGCAGTATTTCACTTGTACCGCAAGTAGCTGATGCAGTGTCTATACCTGTAGTCGCAGCAGGCGGTATTATGGACGGCAGGGGGGGTACTTGCTAGTCTGATTTTAGGTGCGTCAGGTGTACAGATGGGAACAGCCTTCTTAACATCACAAGAAAGCGGTGCAGATATTGCGTATAAGCAAGCAATTTTAAATAGCACAGAAACATCAACCGTATTAACAAATGCTTTCAGTGGCAAAATGGCACGAGGTATCCGTAATGATTTTGTAGATTACCTGTCTACATTTCGTGGAGAAGTGCCAGAATATCCAATTCAAAACCAATTGACTTCAGCAATCCGCAAAGCATCGACTGCCAATCATGATCACTCATTAATGTCATTATGGAGTGGTCAGACACCAAGACTTGCGACAAGTCGTAAAGCGAATGAAGTCGTTGAATCTATAGTGCAGCAAATTGAAGATATGCGATTTCAATCATAGAGATGAAGAGTAATAAGTACTGCGTTGTTCATTGCGCAGTACTTATTTTTACTTCAATTCTAAGATGAAGTGAACAGGTTCTAGACATAAAATATGATAGAATGAGATTGGTGATTATGTATGATAGATATTGGACTGACAGGGTGGGGAGATCACGATTCTCTTTATACTGATCTAAGTCGTAAAACAGACAAATTAAAGACTTATGCGAGTCATTTTCCAGTGGTAGAATTAGATGCGTCGTATTATGCGATTCAACCCGAACGCAACATTAGAAAGTGGATAAAAGAAACACCCGATCGTTTTAAGTTTGTGGTGAAAATTCATCAAGCATTGACTTTGCATGCGGATTTTAAAGACTTTGCTGAGACACGAAATGAATTATTTGAAGAGTTCAAGTTAATGATTCAACCATTAATTGAAGCGGATAAACTTGCGATGGTACTTGTTCAGTTTCCACCATGGTTTGACTGCAAGACTCAAAATATTAATTACATACGTTATGTACGTGAACATTTAAAACATGTACCGGTTTGTATAGAATTCAGAAATCAAACTTGGTTTGAAGGGGAGATGAAAGAACATACTTTAACCTTTTTAACAGAACAAGGCTTGATTCATGCGATTGTCGATGAACCGCAAGTCGGGGAAGGTTCAGCACCTTTCGTCAACCGCATTACAACGGATACAGCCTTTGTACGTTATCATGGACGTAACCGTCATGGTTGGACTAAGCAAGACATGACAGACGAAGCGTGGCGAGATGTCCGCTATTTATATGACTATACAACAGAAGAGTTAGAAGAACTTGCACAACATGTGCGTATTATTCAGCAAAAAGCTAAAAAGATTTATGTAGTTTTCAATAACAACTCAGGCGGTCACGCAGCAAACAATGCGAAAGAACTTCAACGAATTCTTGGTATTGACTACGAAGGCTTAGCACCGCAGCAGCTTAAATTATTTTAGGAAGTGATGATATGGTGAGTATTCTCTTACTCATTTTAATAGGAGCCTTATCAGCGATTTTAGGCTCGCTTGTCGGAATTGGAGGCGGATTAATTATAGTTCCGACATTAGTCTATTTAGGTGTGGAACATGATTTACTCCATGGGATTACGCCTCAAATAGCGATTGGAACTTCCTCAATTATTTTAATTGTGACAGGTTTAGTGTCTACATTAGGGTATTTAAAATCTAAGCAAGTAGATACTAAAAATGGTTATATATTCTTATTCGGATTATTACCAGGCTCCTTATTCGGTTCATTTATCAGTCGTTATTTAACGTTAGATTCATTTAATTTGTACTTCGGTATGTTTTTGATTCTGGTTTCGATTTTATTATTAGTACGTAATTCAATTAAGCCGATCAAACTCTTTGAAAAGAAAAAGTATGAAAAAACATATGTAGATAAAGATGGGACGATTTATCATTATCACGTGCCGCCTGTATTTGCGTTCGTGGTAACATTTTTCATTGGAATTACAACAGGACTCTTCGGTATCGGCGGAGGCGCTTTGATGACACCGTTAATGTTGATAGTGTTCAGATTCCCACCGCACGTTGCGGTAGGTACAAGTATGATGATGATTTTCTTCTCTAGTGTGATGAGTTCTATCGGACATACTTTCCAAGGTCACGTTGCTTGGCATTATGCGCTTGTTTTAGTTATTTCAAGTTATGTCGGAGCTAAAATCGGTGTTAGAATCAACCAATCTATCAAGTCTAATACAGTAGTTGCTTTACTGAGAACGGTGATGCTGTTATTAGGGGTTTATCTTATTATTAAATCATTGCTTTAAAGGAGGCGTCGAGTTTGAAATTAACGATTTATCATACGAATGATATTCACAGCCATCTGCATGCTTACGAGCGTATTGCTGCGTATATGGCAGAGCATAGACCATTACTAGACCATCCTTCACTTTATATAGATATCGGCGACCATGTTGATTTATCAGCACCTGTAACAGAAGCAACACATGGCCTTAAAAATATAGAATTATTAAATGACGCACATTGTGATATTGCGACAATCGGTAATAATGAAGGGATGACCATTTCACATGAAGATTTAAACGCATTATATGAAGATGCTGATTTTGCGGTTACTTGCAGTAATGTGTTTGATGAAGATGGCCATTTGCCACACCATATTACATCGAGTTATATTAAAGAAATTGAAGGTGTACGTATCTTATTTGTTGCCGCAACTGCACCTTTCACACCGTTCTATCGTGCTTTAGATTGGGTTGTTACTGATCCGATGGCTGCGATAAAAGATGAGGTAGAGAAACAAGCAGGTAATTATGATGTATTGATGATCATGAGTCATTGCGGTATCTTCTTCGACCGTAAATTATGTGAAGAGATTCCTGAAATTGATGTTATTTTTGGTAGTCATACCCATCATTATTTTGAAGAAGGCGAAATGAAAAATGGTGTTTTAATGGCAGCAGCAGGAAAATACGGTCATTTCTTAGGTGAAGTTAATTTAACGATTGAAAATAAGAAAGTCGTACATAAAACAGCAATCCTGCATCCTGAAGACACCTTGCCAGAAGTTGAAACGAACTTTAAAGAAGAAGGTAAAGCATTGATGAGCACGCCTTTAGTTGATCATCCTGTAAACTTAAAAAGAAAGACAGATATGATTACCAAAACAGCGTATTTACTTGCGGAAAGTGTATGTGAGTTCACACATGCAGATTGTGCAATTATTAACGCTGGGTTAGTAGTCAAAGGCATCGAAGGGCCGAACGTCACTGAATATGATGTGCATCAAATGTTGCCGCATCCGATTAATTTAGTACGTATCAAAATTACAGGCCGTGATTTAAAACAAGTTATCTTAACAGCTGAAGAACAAGCGTATATGCACGAACATGCGCAAGGTTTAGGATTTAGAGGCGATATTTTCGGCGGTTATATTTTATATCAAATGGGTTATATTGAATCAGAATCTCGTTTCTTTGTTCAAGGGGAAGAGATAGTTGATGATCACATCTATACATTAGGAACTGTTGATATGTATACGTTTGGACGTTATTTCCCTCTATTTAAAAACTTGCCGACAGAATATTTGATGCCAGAATTTTTAAGAGATATTTTCAAACAGAAATTATTAGAATTATGAATTATGACTTATAGCGTTTTCATTTTGTTATAAATTCGTTATAATAAGATGAAGATGAGTACACAGGAGGGTATGTGTTGTAATGGCTACAAAAAATAATGAGATTTTACGTAAACCGGACTGGTTGAAGATAAAGCTGAACACGAACGAGAACTATACTGGTCTTAAGAAGATGATGCGTGAGAAGAATTTAAACACTGTTTGCGAAGAAGCAAAGTGTCCGAATATACATGAGTGTTGGGGTGAGCGCCGAACAGCTACATTTATGATTTTAGGTGCAGTATGTACACGTGCTTGCCGCTTCTGTGCAGTTAAAACTGGCTTACCTAACGAATTAGACTTAGACGAGCCGGAACGTGTAGCAGAGTCAGTAGAAATTATGAACTTAAAACACGTGGTAATCACAGCAGTTGCCCGTGATGATTTACGTGATGCAGGTTCAAACGTTTATGCTGAAACAGTAAGAAAAGTAAGAGAACGCAATCCATATACGACAATTGAAATTTTACCATCAGATATGGGTGGCGACTATGATGCGCTTGAAACATTAATGGCATCTAAACCAGATATTTTAAACCACAATATCGAAACAGTACGTCGTTTAACTCCGAGAGTTCGTGCGCGTGCAACATATGACCGTACTTTAGAATTCTTAAGACGTTCTAAAGAATTACAACCAGATATTCCAACGAAATCAAGTATCATGGTTGGATTAGGCGAAACAATTGAAGAACTTCACGAAACAATGGATGATTTACGTGCAGCAGATGTAGATATTTTAACAATTGGACAATACTTACAACCTTCACGTAAACACTTGAAAGTTGAAAAATACTATTCACCATTAGAATTCGGTAAATTACGAAAAGTAGCAATGGAAAAAGGATTCAAACATTGCCAAGCTGGACCATTAGTACGTAGTTCTTACCACGCAGATGAGCAAGTTAACGAAGCTGCGAAAGAAAAACAACGTATTGGTGAAGAAAAATTAAACGAATCAACTGAAGCATAATTGATAAGTATAGATTTGAATGAGGAAGAAGCGGGCTGAATCAGTCCGCTTCTTTCGTCATTCAACTACTGTTATAATGTATAATATAAGTAAATCTTCAAGATTGAAGTCAATAACACACGAGACATTGAAACAAGCAAAAATGCTCAAGAATAGAATTGATAGGTGACATACATGATAAAAGTAGGAGATAAATACTTCGAAATGATCGAACAATATCGTGATTGTTTCGATGAAGAACAATTTGCGAACCGTTATTCAGAAATACTAGATAAATATGATTTTGTAGTCGGTGACTTCGGCTATGAACAATTAAGACTCAAAGGTTTTTACAAAGACTCTAATAAAAAAGTAGAAATCAGTAAACGCTTTGCGACGATTCAAGATTACTTACTAGAATACTGCAACTTCGGTTGTGCTTATTTTATTTTACGTCGCATTCCTGAACGTGAACTGAAAAAACTGCGTGCACAAGAAGAAATAGAAGCCAATGCATCAGATAAATTACATGATGTTAAAATTGCGCCAAGTTTACCTTCTGACCAAAAACAAAAGGACAGCTGATCGATAGCTGTCCTTTTGTTATATCAATTTTAAAGTTGTTATTACTGTTTAATATTAGTACTCTCCACTATCAAATGTGCCACTAGGGATGACATCTTTTAAATATGCTGTCAGTTCTTCTCCCTCTGCTTCACTGACACCTAATGTATAAGCAATATAACCATCTTCTGCTAAGTCGTCTGGTCCAATAATTCCGAATTTGTTTGTCTGCATGTTAAGTACCAGTACTTTTCCGTAATGACGATTGGTTTGGAACATCATTAAATCATAACGACTTTCTTCTCCGACCATTCCAACATATTGTACATCAGCTTCTTCGTTATCATCGTATAAAAACATCTCTATCATGATTTCATTGACTCCTTTGTACATTCTCTTTTCTCAAGTATAAACAGAAATGATTTGTACTGCAAAGATGTGATATGATTGAGGGGATGAGGAGTTGAATAACATGTATTTTGTTGATAAAGATAAATTGACGTATAAGCTGAATTACTTACAAAAGTTAACAGAAGATTATTCAGAAAATAAAGAGAACCATTATGCATTTGAAAGAATTGCACAAATGCTGATTGAGTCTTCCGTAGATATCGGAAATATGGTCATTGATGGTTTTGTTTTAAGAGATCCAGGTAATTATAAAGATGTCATTGATATTTTAGAATTAGAAGGTGTGATTTCTAAAGAAACACAACAAGGTATCAATCAAACCGTAGATGTACGTAAACGATTTGTACATCAATATGATCAATTAGATACAAAAGATTTAATCCCTTTATTTGATGCTTCACTTAAAGACTATGAACGTTTTATTGATGAAGTCATCAATTTCTTAAACAATGAAAATGTACCCGTTACAGCATTTGGAAAAGGAGACCAGAAATAAATGAAACAATACAAAGGTTATCTGATTGACTTAGATGGCACAATGTATAAAGGCGCTGATGAAATTGACGGCGCTAAGCAATTCATTGATTATTTAAACCAACACGACATTCCACATTTGTATGTGACAAACAATTCTACTAAAGTGCCAGAAGATGTTGTGAAGAAATTAGCTGGATTCGGCATTGAAGCGAAACCAGAAGAAGTAGTTACATCTGCTTTAGCAACAGCACATTATATTAAACAAGAAAATGCGCAAGCTTCCATTTATGTCATCGGTGAAGGCGGACTTCGTCAAGCATTATTAAATCAAGGTTTAACATTGATTGATGACACACATGTGGATTATGTCGTAGTCGGTTTAGATACTAAAGTCGATTATGATAAATTCTCACAAGGTACACTCGGTGTGCGTAATGGTGCGAAGTTTATTTCGACAAACCAAGATATATCAATTCCGAATGAACGTGGTTTCTTACCAGGAAATGGCGCAATCACAAGTGTGATTACAACATCTACTAAAGTACAACCGACGTTTATCGGTAAACCACAGCCGATTATTATGGATATGGCAATGGATGTTATTAATTTGCCGAAAGAAGAAGTCGCAATGGTCGGCGATTTATATGAAACTGACATTATGTCAGGTATCAACGCAGGTATTGATACGATTCATGTACAAACAGGTGTAACAAGTAAGGAAGAATTAGCAGAAAAAGATCAACAACCAACTTACACATTCAAAGATTTGAATGAGGTAATCAAAGACTTAGAAGGGTAGGTGTTACGATGACCAAAGTGTTAGTGACACGTAAAGTACCAGATAAATTTATTCAACAATTAGAAGAATTTGCGGATGTGAAAATGTGGGATGAAGAATTCGTTCCGATGCCGCGCGAAAAATTCTTAGAAGAAATCAAAGATGCAGAAGCAGCATTTATCACGTTAAGTGAAAGAATTGATGAAGAAACATTAGAAGCGGCACCTAATTTAAAAATCGTTGCGAACATGGCTGTCGGCTATGACAACATCAATATTGCTTTAGCAGAAGAACATGGTGTAACCGTAACGAACACACCAGGTGTCTTAACTGAAACAACAGCAGAGCTCGGCTTCACATTAATGCTTGCGACAGCACGCAGAATCGTAGAAGCAGCAAAGTATATTAAAGATGATGAATGGAAAAGCTGGGGACCTTACTTGCTTGCAGGTAAAGATGTCCATGGCTCCAATGTAGGTATCTTCGGTATGGGTGATATCGGTAAAGCCTTTGCACGTCGCTTAAAAGGTTTTGAAGCGAACGTGATGTATCATAACCGCAGTCGTCACCGTAGAGCTGAAAAAGAATTAGGTGTACTCTATGTCTCATTTGATGAACTGTTAGAAAACAGTGATTTTGTCGTATGTACAGCACCTTTAACAGAGGAAACAAAAGATAAATTTAATGCGGCAGCCTTTAAGAAAATGCGTAATGATGCAATATTTATCAATATCGGCCGTGGTGCAACGGTTGTTGAAGATGACTTGCTGCAAGCATTAAAAGAGGGTGAAATCGGCGGTGCAGGTTTAGATGTATTCAGAGAAGAACCAATCCGTGCAGATCATCCGTTATTACAATTACCAAATGTTACTGCTTTACCGCACATTGGTAGTGCGTCAGTTGTAACGCGTGATAGAATGATTCAACTTTCTATTAATAATGTGAAATCAGTACTGCAAGGCCAACCGGCTATTACACCAGTTACTGATAAATAATAAACAGAAAAAGAATGCAGTGTACATACGAACAGTGTGTATCACTGCATTTTTCTTATTTTACATTTTAATTTTGTGATAGGGCTGAGGGCGGATGTGACAAGCAAATAAAAAGCATTACAATTCTGTTAGGGTGGAAAGGATTGTATTTCCAACCGAAGAGAAGTAAACTGTAAATGCTAAAATATTAGTGCATTTAATAGATATAAAACCGGCTGATAGCGCATTGGTACAGAACACCAAACTTGGTCTGTATTAATTATGAACAAATGAAAAAGATTGTATGGTTTTTCCAATATACAATTGAAAATACATGAGAAAAAGATTATAATGAATTATAATTTTGTTGAATTGGAGAAGACATTCAGCAGGAAGCATTGAGTCGCAAAAAAGAGAAAAAGATGACCGAGATAGAGGGGTGTAAGATGAAATCCAAAGAACAAAATACTACTTCAGAAACATTTAACAAATTAAAACCATATTTATTGACTGCTCTTTATTTAGCGATATTTATTACATTGTATTTGATATATGGCTCAGGAGACACACACAATAACTTTATATACAATGAATTCTAATTAAAGGAGTATAGTTATGACAGATATTATTAGTGTATTACGACATTTTGCAGATAAACAACCGGATACAGTGGCGGTAAGACACATCGATGATACTTTAACGTATCAACAATTAGATGAGAAATCTGACCAATTGGCTTCTCTTATCGAAGAGAGTCAAAAACCAGTTGTGTTATATGGCCATATGTCACCTTATATGATCGTAGGGATGATGGCTGGTATTAAAGCAGGATGCGGTTATGTACCGATTGATACTTCAGTACCTGAAGATCGTACGGCAATGATTATTGAAAAAACACAACCTGAATTTATTTTTGATGTATCAGAACAAGCATTAACTTTTGAACATGGCAAAGTCTTAACTGTCGAAGCTTTAGAAACAGCTTCAAATGCTTCATTTGAACCACGTATGCAAGCTGAAGATGTGGTCTATACAATCTTCACTTCAGGTTCAACAGGCGAACCTAAAGGTGTTCAAATTGAATATGCAAGCTTAACTGAATTTGCGACATGGATGAAAGATTTGAATCAATTCGGTGAAAATCTTGAGTGGTTGAACCAAGCACCATTTTCATTCGACTTATCAGTGATGGCAATTTATCCATGTTTAGTTACTGGTGGTACATTGAATTTAGTAGATAAAGACATGATTAAAAAGCCTAAATTGCTGAATGATATGTTACAAGCGACTCCAATCAATGTTTGGGTTTCAACACCTTCATTTATTGAAATGTGCTTATTATTGCCAACATTAGATGAAAAACAATATCCAAGCTTGAAAGAGTTCTTCTTTTGTGGAGAAATTCTGCCGCATCGTACTGCACAAGCGTTGCTTACACGCTTCCCATCTGCAGTAGTCTATAATACGTATGGTCCGACAGAAGCTACTGTAGCGGTTACTAGTGTACAGATTACACAAGAAATTTTGGAACGTTTCAACCCGCTTCCAGTCGGCCAAGCACGCCCTGGCACAACACTTTCTACAACAGAGGAAGGTGAATTGCTGATTGCAGGCAACAGTGTCAGCGCAGGTTATTTAAAAAACGAAGAAAAATCTAAAGAAGTCTTCAGTAACGTCGATGGCGTACGTGTCTATCGTTCAGGAGACAAAGCAAAATTTGAAGATGATCAATGGTTCATCCAAGGACGTATCGATTTCCAAATCAAAATGAATGGTTATCGTATGGAACTTGAAGAAATCGAAGCATTGTTGAGACAGTCAGATTTAGTGAGAGAAGCGGTAGTCGTACCGATTTATAAAAACGGCAAAGTCGTTCAATTAATCGGCGCAGTCGTACCGACACAAACAGTGGAAGACAATGCGCAGTATTCGCATGATCTTAAACAACAATTGAAATCCAGCTTACCCGAATACATGATTCCAAGAAAATTTGTATGGATGGATCAATTACCATTAACAAACAACGGTAAATTAGACCGTAAACAAATCGCTGAGGAATTGAATTCATGATTCCTTATGGTATGTTTAGTTTCTTCCTGATTGCATTTATTATTCTTATACCTGTTATTATCTTAGGTTTCTTAGGTAAGCGAAGCTATATTTATAATGGTATCAGTACAGCAATCATGGTTGTGATTATCTTTTCTTCCGATAAGTTGAACTTGTTCGGGCAGAAATATTTAAGTATCCAACTGATTAGCTTTATAATATATGTGGTTTGGCAAGCACTTTTAATTATGTGGTATTACCATTCGCGACCTAAGAAGAATACTTTCTTAAAATTCTTTATCGTGATGGCATTATCAATTTTGCCGTTAGCCATTGTTAAAGTATTGACAAGTACATGGCTCGGTGGTCAGCAAATTCAATTCCACGAACATAAATTAATCCAATTTGTCGGCTTTTTAGGTATTTCTTATGTTACCTTTAAAAGTGTACAGTTGATTATGGAAATTCGTGACGGTTCTATTAAAGAAATTAAGTGGGGGAAAGTTTTCCAATTCATTTCATTCTTCCCGACGATTTCATCTGGACCGATTGACCGCTATAAACGATTTGTAAAAGATGATAAAAAAGTACCGACTAAAGATGAATACCGTGGTTTAATCTTAAAAGCAGTGCATATGATTATGCTAGGGTTCTTATATAAATATATTATCGCGTATTTTGTGAATCAATACGGTGTAATGCCGTTGCAATTGCACTTACATGGTTTCACAAACTATTGGTTATATATGTATGCTTACAGCATGTATTTATTCTTTGATTTCGCAGGTTACAGTTTGTTCGCAATTGCGTTTAGTTACATTTACGGTATCAAAACACCGCCAAACTTTAACCAGCCGTTTAAAGCGAAGAATATTAAAGACTTCTGGAACAGATGGCATATGACGTTATCATTCTGGTTCCGTGATTGTATTTATATGAGATCGCTCTTCTACATGTCTAAAAAGAAATTATTAAAGAGTCAATTCGCAATGTCGAATGTCGCGTTCTTTATCAACTTCTTTATCATGGGTATCTGGCATGGCATCGAAATTTATTACATTGTTTATGGTTTATACCATGCGGCAGGCTTTATTGGTTATGGTTATTATGAACGTTGGCGTAAGACACATCCGCCTCGCTTTAATAACAAGTTCACAACAGCACTCAGTGTTATTATCACATTCCACTTTGTCACTTTCGGATTCTTAATCTTTTCAGGTAAATTGATTTAATAAAGGAGATTTAATAATATTATGGAATTTAGAGAACAAGTTTTAGACTTATTAGCAGAAGTAGCAGAGAACGATATCGTTAAAGAAAATCCAGATGTTGAAATTTTTGAAGAAGGTATTATCGATTCATTCCAAACAGTAGGCTTACTATTAGAAATTCAAAATAAATTAGGTATCGAAGTTTCAATTATGGACTTTGATCGTGATGAGTGGGCGACTCCTAATAAAATTGTTGAAGCTTTAGAAGAACTTAAATGAGTTCAAAAATAAAGCCATTTTTGCCGATATTAATCAGCGGTGCCATTTTTATTATCTTTGTATTGCTGCCAGCGAGCTGGTTTACTGGACTCGTTAATCAAAAAACACTTGCTGAAAATCGTGTGTCATTGACTGACCAAGTATTAAAAGGAACTTTAATACAGCAGCGTTTATTTAAACACAACGATGAATTTTACCCGATTTATGGTTCAAGTGAATTAGAGAAAGATGATCCATTCAACCCGGCGATTGCATTAAATTCACATAATGCATCACGTAAACCTTTCTTAATCGGTACCGGTGGGAATACAGATTTAGTCAATGGTATTGAACTTGCATCAAATTATGATGAATTAAAAGGAAAGAAAATTGCTTTCATTATTTCACCGCAATGGTTCACAAATCATGGTTTGACGAATCAAAACTTTGATGCACGTGTTTCCCAAAACCAAATCAATCAATTGTTCCACCAAAAAAATATGAGTGATGAACTGAAACAACGCTATGCGAAACGATTGCTGCAATTCAAACACGTCCACAATAAAGACTTTTTAAAAGCAACAGTAAAGCATAATGGCAAAACGGATGGCAATTATATTTCTAATTTTAAAGAGAATCAATTAGTTAAAATTGAAGCAATCAAAAGTTTAGCTAATTTTAAAGACGTTCCTTTAGAACATGTAAAACCTGTAACAAGTGAAAAAGCATCATGGTCAGAAATGAGAGATGTTGCGACACAATATGGCGAAGCGCATTCAAAATCGAATGAATACCATATCCGAGATAAGTATTGGAAATTAATTCAAGCGAATAAACGTCGTGTTAAACGTGACTATGAATTCAATATCAACTCACCAGAGTTTAATGACTTGAAATTACTTGTAGATACAATGAGAGAAGCAGGGGCAGATGTTGAATATATCAGTATTCCCGCAAATGGAAAATGGTATGATCACATCGGTGTTGATTTAGAGAAACGTAAACCTGTTTATGAAAAAATCAACCGTGTCGTTACTGAAAACGGTGGCCAAATTTATGACCTGACAGATAAGGACTATGAACCTTATGTCATCACAGATGCAGTCCACATCGGCTGGAAAGGCTGGGTCTACATCGACGAGCGTATCGCACAACACATGAAGGAAAAATAATGAATCAAAACGCAAATGGTATGTGAATATCATTTGCGTTTTTTAGTTTGTTAAAAATGTTGAAATTGATTGTTAAGATGTGAAAAATATTAGAAAATGAGTTGACCTTCACGTTACGTCAACCCTTAATGTAAGTATCAGGAGGTGAAAAACATGCAGTATACAGTAAGTGAGCTGTCTGAATTAACAGGACTAAGCAAACGGACGTTACGGTATTATGACGATATTGGTTTGTTTAAAGCACGTAGAATAAAAGAGAATGACTACCGTGTGTATCAATCAGAGGATATAGATACATTGTCTATAATCATGTTGCTACGTCGATTAGACTTTCCGTTATCGAAGATTCAACAAGTATTAGCACAAAATACAAATACACAACAGCTTTTAGCAGAACAAAAGAGACAGTTATTGGAGAAACAACAGGAAATTCAATCTTTAATTCAGTGGATTAATAAAATAGAACAGGAGGAAGTTATGATGCCAGATAAAGAAAAGTTTGAAGTGTTTAAACAAAAGAAAATAAACGAAAATCGTGAACAATACGGTGAAGAAGTGATCGAACGTTATGGTGAGGAAGCGTTAGGTAAGGCAGAGCATCACTTGAGTCATCTTTCAGAATTAGAATATGAACAAGCACAACAGCAAGAACAAATTATCAAAGAAAAACTAAATCAATTATTAGAACATAATCAAATTGATGTACAAGGTTCAGATGCTGAAGCGGTATTTAACGCACATCGTCAATGGTTGAAATTGATGAGTGGTCAATATAGTGAAGGTTATCATCAAGCTATGGCTGAGCTTTATATAACAGATGATAGATTCAAAAAATATTATGATGATTTAGTAGGTAAACAAGACGCAGCAGAATGCCTAAGTCAGATTATTAAAGCTTATACAAAATAAAAAGAAGCACAGCTGTTAAAACAGACTGTGCTTACCTCGTCATGCGATTTATTTAAGTTGATTAGAAGACTTGTTCTACTTCAACTACACCAGGTACTTCTTCAAGCAATGCGCGCTCGATACCTGCTTTTAATGTGATTGTAGAACTTGGGCATGTGTTGCATGCACCATGTAATTGTAATTTAACAATACCGTCTTCCACATCGATTAATGTACAATCTCCGCCATCTCTTAATAAGAATGGACGTAAACGCTCGATTACTACTGCGACTTGATCAAACATTGTTGTATTTTCAGTTGGCATGGATATATCTCCTTCCAAGTATATAATTTCATATTTTGCTTGTTTATTTATTATAATAGACTTAGAGAAAAAAATCTATGGAGGGGAACCAAATGACTAAAGTTAGCGTAGTAGTTTATGGGGCAGATGTAGTATGCGCAAGTTGTGTGAATGCGCCGACATCTCAAGACACGTATGATTGGCTGAAAGCCTTGTTAGAACGTAAATATCCTGATATCAACTTTGAATACACATATATTGATTTTGAAAAAGATACTGAAAATTTAACAGATCATGATCAACAATTTATCGAGCAAATTGAAAATGATGAATTATTTTATCCATTAGTTACAATGAACGATATGTATGTGGCAGACGGCTATGTACAACTTAAACCAATTACAAGATTCATTGATGAACATTTTGTAGCACAATAGAATCAACAGCTAAAACAAAAGAGGGCTTGTTTTAGTTTGAAAACGCTCAAGTACTGAAATACATGTACTTGAGCGTTTGTTTATAATCATCTTTTTATTAACCGTTATGATATTTATACAACCATAAGACACCTGATTTCAAAATAGAGGCGATGCGTCCTGTGAGTGGACGGTCCATCACATAAGCGAAACCTTGTTTGTCTCCAAGTGACCCTAGGAAGCCTTGTACTTTAAGTTCAGGCATTTTATCAGGTAATGCTTCACCTTGCCATTGTTTCTTCAACACATCAGCAATTTGGTCTCCTTGAACCTCAGCAAGTTGTGCACTTGGTGCATGCGGTAAGTTTGCGCAATCACCAACGACATAAACATTGCGATAAGTCGGTACTTGATGATATTGGTTAATAATCACTGCACCGTTTTTATTTACATCAACAGGTAAATTTCGCACCACTGAAACAGGTTGAATCCCTGCAGTCCATACGACTAAATCTACTTCTTCAGGTTCATCATGATTATAAATCAGACCTGGTTCTACTTTATTGATATTTGAATTCGGTACGACTGTCACGTTATGCTTACGGAACCACTTTTCAATAAAGCGACTTAATTTTTCTGGGAAACGTGCTAAAATACGTTCTCCGCGATCGTAAAGTTTGATGTCTAAATCTGAACGGCTTTCACGCAACTCACTTGCAAGCTCAATACCGCTAAGTCCAGCACCCACAATTGCGACTTTTGCCCCCGCTTGCAATTCGTTAATCGTGTGGTAAGTTTTACGAGATTTAGATAGTGTTTGAATACTGTAAGTGAATTCATCAGCACCTGGTACATTATGATACTTATCCTCGCACCCAAGTCCGATAATAAGTTCATCATAATCTACTTTGGTATCACCGACAGAAACAATTTGGTCATCTAAATCAATAGCTGAGATTTCCCCGTAAACAACATTAAGTTTCTCAGATTCCGGAAACTGTAATCGTACATCTTTATCTGATTTGGTCCCCGCTGCCAGAGCATAATATTCTGGTTTCAAACCGTGATAAGGCATACGATCAATCAAAGTGATAGTGTAGTCCTTTGGTAATGCATCTGGTAAAATATGCGATAAAACACGCATGTTACCATAACCGCCACCTAACATTACTAAATTCTTCATTCCGATAACCCCTCTTATCAAGATTTATATAACGCTGCATCACTGCTTGATGACTGAAAGCTATGTTGAATTGTAACCAACGTCATTTTAGAAGCTTTCTCTAAAAATACGCTTTCATTTATTATAATCTTTTTTCACATTTCAGACAAACAATGTTCTAAAAGGAAAAATTCTGTTCAAACCCAAGAGAAAGTCAGTGAAATATGTTATAATTGTATGACTCAAAAATATGAAGAGGTGCATTATGAATCCAATTGTAGAATTTTGCATTTCAAACATGGCAAAAGGCGGAGACTATGTATACAATCAGTTGGACCAAGACCCAGGTGTAGATGTCTTAGAATATGGTTGTCTGCAAAACTGCGGTGTATGTTCGAGTGGCTTGTATGCATTAGTGAATGGTGATATTGTTGAAGGAGATTCACCAGACGATTTATTGCAAAATATTTATAAGCATATAGAGGAAACTTGGATTTTCTAAGTTTTATTCAATAGAAAGACGTGTTACAAGGAGGAATATAATATGTCTACAGTGATTTTGACAGAAGCTGCAGCTTATGAAGTCAAAAGTATGTTAGAAAGCAACGATATGCCAGACGGATACTTGAAAATTAAAGTGAACGGCGGCGGTTGCACAGGTTTAACTTACGGCATGTCAGCAGAACAAGAACCAGGGGAGAACGATGAAGTTATCGAATTCTACGGTCTTAAAGTATTAGTCGACAAATATGATAAACCAGTACTTGAAGGTACAACAATTGATTTTAAACAATCATTAATGGGCGGCGGATTCCAAATTGATAATCCAAATGCGATTGCATCATGCGGTTGCGGCAGCTCATTTAGAACAGCGAAAGTAGCTGGACAACCTGAAGATTGTTAATCAATTTTCATTTATACAATTCAGAGTTGGGGATATTCCTCAACTCTTTTTTAGTTGGAAAATGTTTTTACTTTAAAATTCCAACTAACTATGACCATAATAAAGGTACTTGAGAATCAGTAAATTCTGAAATTATCAGTTGTTTTCTTAGTATTACCTTGAAAAAGTGTTTGGTTAATTATAGAATTAAGAGGAATGGCATTTGTCTTTATTTTGACATTTTTTCAATCAAATGGGGTATATATTAAGATAGCGTATACTAACAAAAATTTTA
The DNA here is from genome assembly GCF_001838465.1 of Staphylococcus sp. HMSC061G12. Classification (NCBI taxonomy): domain Bacteria; kingdom Bacillati; phylum Bacillota; class Bacilli; order Caryophanales; family Staphylococcaceae; genus Staphylococcus; species Staphylococcus sp. HMSC061G12. Next base: position 46,437 of record NZ_KV837157.1, on the reverse strand, counting down.
AGAAAGCATAGGTGAATAAAATGGCTGAAACAAAAAAAGTTATTGTTTTAGGGGCAGGTTATGCAGGTTTGCAAACTGTAACAAAATTACAAAAGATTTTACCAGCTGGCGAAGCTGACATCACTTTAATCAATAGAGATGATTATCACTATGAATCAGTACTTTTACATGAAGCATCAGCAGGTACTGTAAACTATGAAGATATTATCTTCCCAATCGAAAGTGTAATCAAGCAAGATAAAGTGAAATTCCTTAAAGCAGAAGTAACAAAAATCGATCCACAAGCTAAAGTAGTAGAAACAAACAATGGTCGTTTCAACTATGACATCTTAGTGGTTGGTTTAGGATTCATCAGTGAAACATTCGGTATCAAAGGTATGTTAGAACATGCTTACCAAATCGAAAACATCCACACTGCACGTGAATTATCTCGTCACATCTAAGATAAATTTGCGAACTATGCATCTTCAAAAGAAAAAGATCCTAAAGATCTTGCATTCTTAGTAGGTGGCGCAGGCTTCACTGGTATCGAATTCTTAGGTGAATTAACTGAACGCGTTGATGAATTATCAAACAAATACGGTGTAGACCGTGACAAAGTTAAAATCACTTGTGTTGAAGCAGCACCTAAAATGCTTCCAATGTTCGACGACGAATTAGTTAACCACGCTGTTAACTACTTAGAAGAACGCGGCGTTGAATTCAAAATCGGTACACCGATTGTTGGCGCAAACGAAAAAGGTTTCGTAGTTAAAGTCGGCGACAAAGAAGAACAACTAGAAGCGAACACTTCAGTATGGGCTGCTGGTGTACGCGGAAGCAAATTAATGGAAGAATCATTCGATGGCGTTAAACGTGGTCGTTTAGTTGTAAACCAAGACTTAACTGCACCAGGTTATAGCGAAACATTCGTAATCGGTGACGTATCAGCTTACATTCCTGAAGGTGAAGAACGCCCATTACCAACAACTGCACAAATCGCAATGCAACAAGGTGAAAACGTTGCTCAAAACATCAAAAATATCTTACATGGTCAACCTAAAGAGCCATTCAACTACGTAAACCGTGGTACAGTATGCTCATTAGGCGCTAATGACGGTATTGGTGTTGTTTACGGTAAAAATATCGTAGGTAAAAAAGCAGCATTCATGAAAAAAGTTATCGATACTCGTTCAATCTTCAAACTTGGCGGTATCGGCTTAGCATTCAAAAAAGGTAAATTCTAATATTAACCTAATATGATAATACGGCTATATGCATAAAAGCCGGCTAATATAGACTTTAAGAGGTTGGCAAAACTGTTGATAAACAGCTTTTACCAACCTCTTTTGTATCTTATGGAGGAGACATTATGCCAATACAAATAACATTTGACGAACAAAATGAATTAATCAGCAACACGTTAGTACTCGGCTTGCCAGATCACTTGAATCAATTAGGAACAGTCACAGTTCAAGGTCATGATTTATCGGATGCTTTAGATACATATAAGCACCACCATATGATTCATAGTGAAGTGGGTAAAGTCAGTTCGACGTTCTTTGAAACAGGAGATATTAAAGTTCGTTTGATTACGGTAGGACTTGGCAATTTGAAGCAGTTAGATCGTATTCAAATAATGAAAGTATACGGAAACTTACTGCAGTATTTAAAAGCAGAACATGTAACAGAAGCGGATGTATTATTCTCAACATTCGCATCAAAAGCGATTTCTAAAAATGAAATGGCTGAATTATTCGGCCTACAAGGTAAAAAAGCATTATATGTTTTTGATAATTATAAATCAGATAAGAAAGTACCGTATCACTTAAATCTAAAATTACATCAAGCAGAACCAGATGAAATTACTGCCATTAAAGATGGTGAAGTAGTTGGAGAAGGCATTAAAATTGCGAGAGATTTAAGTAATATTCCGCCTAACATTTTAACTCCTGCTTATTTTGCAGAACTTATTTCAGGTCATTTCGCAGAAACGGCAGTAGAAGTTGATGTGAAAGACGCAGAAACGTTACAAGCGGAAGGGTTCGGTTTAATCCATGCGGTCGGTAAAGGTTCCGCAAATGGTCCTAGATTAATCACAATGACTTATCAAGGTGCAGATGATCCTGACGCGGCACCAATCGCGTTAGTCGGTAAAGGTATCACTTATGATTCAGGCGGTTACTCTATTAAATCTAAACCTGGTATGCAAGAGATGAAATTTGATATGTGTGGCGCGGCAAATGTAGTAGGGATGATTGAAGCGGCACATCGATTAGCTTTACCTGTGAATATCGTAGGTATCATTGCATCTGCTGAAAATATGATTAATGAAGCGGCTATGAAACCAGATGATGTCTTTACAGCTATGAGCGGAGAAACTGTAGAGGTATTAAATACTGATGCTGAAGGGCGTCTCGTATTAGGTGATGCTGTTTTCCAAGCAGTACAACACGAACCGAAAGTGATTTTAGACTTTGCGACACTTACTGGAGCTGCTATTGCGGCACTCGGCTTTGATAAAGCAGCTGTCTTTAAAAATAATAACAACGCACCGTTAGATGCTATTACAGCACTGACACAACGTAATGGGGAATGGACTTATGAATTGCCTGTTACGGCTACTGAGCGCAGTTTAATCAAACGCAGTGAAGTCGCTGATTTAGTCAATCATACAAATGGCATGGGCAAAGCGCTCTTTGCGGCAGCCTTTATTATGCACTTCAGTGCTGGTACACCGCACTTGCATTTTGACATTGCAGGTCCAGCAACGACATCTAAATCAGACTACAATGGTCCTAAAGGGCCAACGGGTTATTTAATCCATAGTATAGTAGATTGGTTAAGACAATCTTAAAATTTAAATTACCATAAAATGCCTGTCTCAATTTTGATTGAGATGGGTATTTTATATTGTGTTAGAAATACATAATGTTGTATTGACATCTCTAAAGTGGACTGTTATTATACTAACATAACACTTTAGTTCGATAATGTAGTAAAGGGGTAACGCAAAATGGTTAACGCAGTAGTAGTCGCAGTTTTATTAATGATTGTTTTATGTTTATTCAGACTGAACGTTGTTTTAAGTCTGTTCGTCAGCGGATTAGTTGGCGGTCTAGTCGCAGGGATGTCAGTAGAAAAAGTCATCCATGTCTTTACGGATAACATCGTAGATGGGGCAGAAGTAGCCTTAAGCTATGCTTTATTAGGAGGCTTCGCGGCATTAATTTCTTATAGTGGTATTACAGATTACTTAGTAGGTAAAATCATCAATTTAATCAAAGCAGAGAATACGAAAGTTTCTCGCTCTACGATTAAAGTTATTTTAATTGTTGCTTTATTATTATTAAGTATGAGTAGTCAGAACTTGATTCCTGTACATATTGCGTTCATCCCAATTGTAATTCCACCGTTATTAAGTTTATTTAATGAATTAAATATTGATAGACGTCAAATTGCCTTAGTTATCAGTTTCGGTTTGTGTTTTCCATATTTATTACTTCCTTATGGATTTGGTCAAATCTATCACCAAATTATTCAAACTGGATTTACTAAAGCACACCACCAAATTGAATTTGACATGATCTGGAAATCATTATTGATTCCATCATTAGGATATATCGTCGGTTTAGCTTTAGGTATGTTCTATTACAGAAAACCACGTGAATATAAAAAAGATAAAGCAATTGAAAATGCGCCAAAGGAATTAAAACCATATGTTTTAGGTGTAACAATTGTAGCGATTTTAGCAACATTCTTAGTTCAAACATTCACTGAGTCAATGATTTTCGGTGCGTTAGCCGGTGTGATGGTCTTCTTCCTTTCTCGTTCATTCAAATGGTTTGAATTGGACAAACAATTTACAGAAGGTATTAAAATCATGGCTTACATTGGTGTCGTTATTTTAACTGCGAATGGTTTCGCAGGGATTATGAATGCGACAGGCGATGTTAAAGGTTTAGTAGAAAGTATCGCCAACATGACTGGAGATAATAAATTAATCGCGATTATTTTAATGTATGTAATTGGTTTAATCGTCACATTAGGTATCGGTTCATCATTCGCGACGATTCCAATTATTGCAGCACTGTTTATTCCACTAGGTGAACAACTTGGTATGAGCACAATGGCATTAATCGCACTCATCGGTACAGCAGGTGCCTTAGGTGACTCAGGTTCACCAGCCAGTGATTCAACTTTAGGACCGACTGCAGGGCTTGATGTAGATGATCAACACGATCACATTAGAGATACATGTATTCCGACTTTCGTATTCTATAACATACCGTTAATGGTCTTCGGTACGATTGCGGCTATGATATTATAGAAGTAATCTAGTCGATAGGAGAGAATAGGATGACGAATTTATTAGAAACATTAGAAATGGAAGTGCTTAAAGTCGAATCAGGTTACGTTAAAATGAAAATGCCTGTCAGTGATAAAGTAAAACAACCTTTCGGCTACCTTCATGGTGGCGCAACCATGGCACTCGGTGAAACAGCTTGTTCTATTGGTGCTGCTCACATGGTAGATACGGATAAGGTCATTCCAGTAGGGCTTGAAATGAATACGAATCATATCCGTTCAGCTACAGACGGCTATGTATATGCGATTGCGGAATTGATTCATGGAGGTCGTTCGACACAAGTTTGGAATATCAACCTTGTAGATGATCAAGACAAATTAATTAGTGTCATGCGTGGAACGATGATGTTGAAACCACGTAAATAGATGATAATATTTAAGCAGTAAAGTTACTTTAAGAAGCGTAACTTTACTGCTTTTTTAGTGTGTAAGGAACTATAAAAACGCGATATGTGATTATAAAGATAAATAGATAGAAAAAGGTTCCCTTTGGTCAAATGACGAGGGAACCTTTTCTTTATATTAAGAAACTTTCTCTTCTTGATTGATAAATGCTTTTGAAATACGGCTTGCAGCTTCTCTGCCTCCCGCAAAACTTCTCGCAAATGGACCTAATTCAATATCAGCGAGTGCGCCTGAAACAAATACACCTGGCAACCATTCTAAACTTTCATTTAAGACTGGATGTTTTGTTTCTGTTAAAGGTGCTTGTGTATTTTCCACAAAGCTTTGAATGACAGGCATTTGCATAATGTTATTTTTGAAGCCTGTCGCAAGCAGTATATGGTCATATTCATAACTTTCATTTTCAGTAATAATCCTATGATTTTTTACTGCTTGAATTTCATTCACATGGATTTGAAGTTGTCCATCTTGTACGTGTTTTTTTAGACGTAAATATAACTCTTTAGGCATAGAACCCTTATGACGTTCTTGCGCAATAATACTTAATCGTTCTTTAGATGAATCGATTTCACGATAGCGTGTCATGTTTTTAGGGCCTAACCAACCTGGATCTGCATCGAAGTCATAGACTTCAATGGGTTTATTCATCCATAAGTGAACCGTTTCAGCTCTTGATTCTTCAATCAATTTTAATGTTAAATGGGCTGCTGAAATACCACTGCCTATGACATGTGAGGCATCTTGATAAGGAACTGTTTCATCATCAAAGATATGTTTCACATCAGGCTGATTGATATACATATCTGGAATATGCGGAATATTGTTACTGCCGATAGCGAGAAGGAGATAATCGCTTGTGACAGTGTCGTGTGCTTTCATATCGACTTGCCATTGACCGTCAACACGGTCTATATTAACAGCCACATCTTTAATATGACGACTGTTTAAATCGAATTCATGAAGCATTTTATGCACATGATCCATAAACATATCGCGTTGTGGACGTTGATATTTACCATAAGTAGCACCTGTATATTGATTTGTTTTCGCAAAATGCTTCAAATGGAAAGGGTCAGGATGAACATGGTGTACATGTGGTGAGCGTAAAAACGGCATACCGATACGGCAAGAGAAATCATCAAATTGTTCGCATAGTGAATCATGAGGATCTATAATTGTTAAGTCTTCAGCTGCTAAACCTGAAGCACGGAGTTTAATCGCAATAGTAACGGCGTGAATGCCACCGCCAATAATTGTCCAAGACATAGCGTCACCTTCTTAAATCGTAATTGTTTCGATTTAATTAATATAGCACATTTCTTTTTGCATCACAAGCTGAAGCCCAAAGAAAAGACGCCGTAATATACTGTTGTCACAGTACTTTACGGCGTCTGGATCCATTAAGATTTGTCAGCTGCTTTTGGCTTATCTTTTTGTAATTCACTCATTTCGTCTAACTTAGTCGAACGTGAGTAAGGTGTTTTAATTTTATAAGATGCTTTGATAATTAAGTGACTGGATAAAGGTCCAGTAATCAAGATGAATAAAATCCCAATAATCAATTGTGGATTCACATAATGATCATGGCCAATAAAGAATAAGAAGACACCTAATAATAAACTCATTGAACCTAAGGTTGCTGCTTTACCAGCAGCATGTGCACGGCCATAAACATCTTTCAAACGTAAAAGACCAATGGCAGAAAGGGCACTGATAATCGCACCGACAATTACAAAGAATAATGACAAACTAATCATTATCGCGTCGATCATGTTCAATCACCTTACCTTCCTGCATGTATTTCGCGAAGACAGCTGTACCTAAGAATGCGATGATTCCGATTAACAGGATTGTTACAATCATGTATTTAGTATCTAAGAAGATACTGAACAGAGCAACAATCGCCATAAATTGAATACCAATCGCATCTAAAGCTACGACTCTGTCGGCAAGAGAAGGGCCGAGAATCACACGTACCAGCATACCGAGTATCGAAAGTGCAACGACAATCAATGCGATTATAATAACGACATTATAGGCAAACATTATGCTTCTCCCACCTCTCTGACAGCTTTTTCTAAGGAAGATTTAATACCTTCAACTTCCTCTTCTTTCGTGCTGAAATCTAAACAATGAATATAGATTTTCTTGTTATCATCACTGACGCCAAGAACGATAGTCCCTGGTGTAAGGGTGATGAGTGTACTTAATACGACAACTTCCCATGGTTCTTTTAAATCTGTATCGTAGACAAAGAATGCAGGTTCGTTATCCATTTTCGGTTTAATGACAATGCGGATTACATCAATATTCGCTTTGATGAGTTCAACTAAGAAGATAATCATCAATTTGATTACGTAATAAAGTGTAACCACATAGAAACGTCCAGGTAGTAACTTACGCATTAAGAATACGAGTAATAAACCGAAGACGTATCCTAATACAAAGTTATTAAGAGTGTAGCTGTCATTAACGAACAGCCAAAATATAGCAAGTAATAGATTCACGAGTACTTGAATTGCCATATTATTTCACCCCCAGTACGCTGTCGATATATGCTTTAGGGTCATAGAATGTGACAGCCGCTTCTTTAACGAATGGATACAACCATTCTGCTGCGAAACTAAAGACCACACATAGCGCAACAGCTAGAATTGCGACACTTAATAGGCCGCGGTAGTGTAAATGCGGATTAAATGTATAACCTTTTGACTCTCCAAAGAATCCTCTGATAAAAATCTTCATCACAGAATATAAAATTAAGAGACTAGATAATAAGACGACAATACCACTGATATAAAATCCTTGTTCAAATGCGGCACGAACGATATACATTTTACCGTAGAAACCGCTGAAAGGTGGAATACCTGCAAGGTTTAAACATGCGATAAAGAATGTCCATCCTAAAACAGGATAATGTTTTATCAATCCACCGAACTTTCTGATATCTGTGGTACCAGTGATTTTAAGCATGACACCGATTAAGAAGAATAATGCTGCTTTAATCAACATGTCATTAACTGTGTAATATAACGCGCCGATGATACCAGCTTCATTCATCATTGCCACACCAACTAGGATGATACCAACCGCAATCATGATGTTATATAAAATGATTTTCTTCGTATCATTAAAGCTGATTGCCCCGATAGAACCGAAGATAATCGTTAATAACGCTAAGATCAGTACTGTGTAGTGCGAGAATGTCAGTGTGTGTGCAAAGAATAAACTTAATGTTCTCGCAATCGCATAAACGCCGACTTTCGTAAGCAAGGCACCAAAGAATGCGATAATCGCAAACGGAGGTGCGTAGTAAGCCCCAGGTAACCATACATACATAGGGAAGGCACCGGCTTTCGTTGCGAATACAAAGAGGAACATCACGAATACAATGCTGACAAGTCCGCTTTGTGTATCAGATAAATGTCCCAATTTCTGACTGATATCTGCCATGTTCAATGTTCCGACTACTGCGTACAAGATACCGACAGCCACTACGAAGAAGGCTGAGGATGCAACGTTCACAAGTAAGTATTTGATCGTTTCTTGTAATTGTATCTTCGTACCGCCAATAACGAGTAGGGAGTATGAAGAAATCAAGAATACTTCGAAGAATACGAACATGTTGAAGATATCACCTGTGATAAATGCACCGATAATACCTGTTTCCATGAACATGACTGCGAAATAGTAATAATATGTTTCACGGTGTAAACCGATTGATTGATATGAGAACAAAATAATCAATATAGTTACAATTAAACTAGTAATTACTAATGTTGCACTGAATAAATCAAGTACAAATACGATACTGTATGGTGCTTTCCAAGAACCTAATTCTAATTTCAAAGGTCCATGGTGCCATACGTTGATAAAGTTCCAAATGGCAAGACCTAATGCGATTAAAGATCCGCCTAAAGCGACATAACGTTTAATGAAAGGACGCTTGCCGATAAATACAAGAATCACTGCAGTAATCATAGGTGTAATCAACATCGCAGCGATTAAGTTATCTAGCATCATCATCTTCTGGCACTCCCTTCATTTGTTCTACGTTGTCAGTTCCAAGTTCCTTATAGCTTCTGAAAGCAAGTACTAAGAAGAACGCTGTAACCGCGAATGAAATAACAATCGCAGTTAAGATTAACGCTTGCGGGATAGGGTCGACATAACTTTTTGTTCCGTATTTAAAGATTGGAACAGAGCCTTCACCTAAGCCGCCCATTGTGATTAAAAACAAGTTTGCAGCATGTGTTTGAACTGCGGTACCAATAATGATTCGAATCAAGCTCTTAGACAAAATGAGATAGATACTGATTGATGTTAAGATACCGCAAACAATAATCATAATTATTTCCATTACTCATTCTCTCCAATCGCTAAAATAATTGTCATTACTGTACCGACAACGGCTAATAATACGCCTAGGTCAAAGAATAATGCTGTATGGATTTCCATAGGTTTTAAGAGTGGAAGCGGTACTTCGAATACTTTGTGTGTAAAGAAGTTTTTGTGATAGAACCAGCTTGCAACAGGTGTCATAACACAAAATGTAAGACCAATCGCAATCAGCTTCTTAAAATCCCATGGGAAAATTTTACGCATTGTTTTCACATCGAAGGCCACCGCAACGAGTACTAATGAACTTGAAACAAGTAAACCTCCAATGAATCCGCCACCGGGTTGGTAATGTCCATTTAGGAATAGTGAAAAGGCGAACATGACAATTAAGAAGAAAATGACTACTGTTGAGTATTGAAAGATAATATCATTTTTCTGTTTGTTCATTTTCATCCACCCTTTCATAACCATTTTTATGTTTAGAACGTAATTTAATTAACGTGTAAACTGCTAGACCAGCGATACCTAATACAGATGATTCGAATAAAGTATCGGTACCACGGAAGTCAACAAGGATAACGTTAACCATGTTGTTACCATGTGCTAAACTATGGACATTTTCTTTGTAGTAAGCCGCAATAGAATCAAAATGTTTATTACCATATGCGATTAAACCAAGGATTGTTACTGCGATACCGACACCAGCCGCGATTACGGCGTTTGTTACTTTAAATGAAGTCGTTTCGTTATAACGGTTCAAGTTTGGTAAATGGTAGAAACATAATAAGAACAATGCGGTTGAAATTGTTTCAACTACGAATTGTGTTAATGCTAAGTCTGGTGCGTTAAAGAAGATATAGAATATCGCCATAGAATAACCCACAGCACTCAGCATGATAATACTGAACAGTCTTGAACGTGCAAAGACTAACATAATTGCAGCTGCTAAAATCATCACAACAATGATAACTTCATATGAACGTACACGACTGACATGACTGAAATCAAATGCAAATGGCAATGCAAGTACAGTAACAGCAGTTAATACGATTAAACTGCCCATAATGACAACAAGTTTATTACGGATAAATCCGCTCATATAAGTATGTGTCACTTGTTTAGAGAATACTGGTAAGTTGTCTGCTGAACGATCATAGAAATGATTTAGTTCGAGACGCTCTGGGATATTCTCTAGAACTTTAACCCACTTATGATAAGTGAAGATTAATAGAATACCGATTGCGTAAATAACTAAAGTTGAGAAGAATGCAGGTGTGAATCCATGGAATAAATGGAATTCTGCATCTGGCAACTTCGCATTACGTATTGCTTGGCTTGCCGGATCAATAATCGGTTTTGCTAATAATGTTGGGAATAAACCGAATACCACTACTAATACTGCTAAGAAAGCAGGAGCAATCCACATTAACACTGATGGTTCGTGTGGTTTATGTGGTAAAGATTCAGGTTTGTATGAACCCCAGAAAATTTGACCGATAAATCTGACTGAATATACAAATGTAAAGATACTACCTAAAATCGCAACAATCGGAATCAAGACACCTAACGTGTTCAAGCTGAAAAGAGGTGCTTGTGTAACATTAATCATTGCTTCAAGGAAGCTCTCTTTTGATAAGAAACCGTTAAATGGCGGCACACCAGCCATACTTAACGCTGAAATGACTGTAATCGTAAATGAAATCGGCATAATTGTCATTAAACCACCGAGTTTACGTACGTCACGTGTTCCGGTTTCGTGATCGATAATACCTGCAACCATGAAGAGTGCACATTTGAATGTGGCATGGTTAATTAAATGAAAGACTGCTGCGATAAACGCAGCTGCATAAAATTGGCTTTGTGAACCTTGGAAGTGGAAGCTGACAGCTCCGATACCAAGCATTGACATGACCATACCGAGTTGTGAAACAGTTGAGAAAGCTAAGATACCTTTCAAATCTGACTGTTTTGTCGCATTTAAAGATGCCCAGAATAATGTGACTAATCCAATTGCAGTGACTGTCCAAATCCAACCTTGTGATAATGCAAAGATTGGTGTAAGTCGTGCAACTAAGTAAATGCCCGCTTTGACCATTGTTGCAGAGTGCAGATAAGCACTGACTGGCGTAGGTGCTTCCATTGCATCTGGTAACCAGATATAAAATGGAAATTGCGCTGATTTTGTCATTGCACCAAAGAGTATTAAAATCATAGCCAAGATAAAGAACGGGCTTGATTGAATCTCAGAGGCATGTGCAATAAGATGGCGAATACTTGTTGAATGTCCTGAAAGTGTCATTAAGATAAAGCCGCCGAGTAAAGATAAGCCACCAAATACTGTAATTAATAATGACTTTTGAGCACCGTAGAGTGAAGCCTCTCTAGTGCGCCAAAATGAAATTAATAAGAAACTAGAAAATGATGTCATTTCCCAGAATAAATACAGCATAAAGACGTTATCTGATAACACGACGCCTAGCATTGCACCCATAAAGAGTAATAAATAACAATAGAAATTACCCAATTGTTCCTTTTTGCTTAAATAGCTAATTGAATAGAAGGTAACTAAAGCACCGATACCTGTAATCAATAAACTGAACAATAAGCTTAATCCATCAACATATAAATTGTAGTTCATACCAATTTGCGGCATCCATGGTAATTCCGCAAAACGTGTTTTACCTGACATCGTTGTCGAAATATAAGTTAAGAAATAAATAAATAAAACGACGGGGACAGGTAATGTGAACCATCCTATATGTATACGCTTAATGAAACGATAAACAATAGGGATAATGAGTGCAAAAATGAACGGCAACAATACCGCTGCATGTAACCAACTCATTATTTGTCCTCCTTTGAATATAAGATAACCTCATTATACATCAATGTGAAGTGTGTAAAAACCTTGTTTTCCGGTAACACGCTTACATTTCGGGGGTCTTTTAAATAAGAAGAAACCCATAATAAATTATTTAAAATTTTGTTTGTACTGAATGCCATAATCATTCTTTAGCGTATTTAAATTGTGTAAAGACATTTTCGCATGTTCAGTATTTTCTTGTTTTAATTGTTCTTCATAATTTGTAATCGCTTGTTGTAAAGAATCTACATAATCTAAAGGTTCAACATTGAATTCACGTAATTTTGATTTAGGTGTGAATCTTTTTTCATAATGACTGAGTGCGCGACGTTCATGGAAGAAGACGCCCTCTGTTGCTGTCGGATCATGTAAATCACCTTGTTTAGGATGTTTGATGACTTGTTCAACTTGAACTAAGACTTCACCGTTGTCTTTCTCTTCTACAATTGAAACACCATAGCTTCCTGTTTTATGTGAAAAACGATATAACATTTTAATACTTCCTTTCTGTGGTATATGTTAATATTGAGATACATCAATCTTAACATGAATGGAGTATTAATTATGGCAAACTATCCTCAATTAAATAAAGAAATCCAAGATAATGAAATTAAAGTCGTAATGCACACAAATAAAGGTGACATGACTTTTAAACTATTTCCTGATTTAGCACCAAAAACTGTTGAAAACTTTGTGACACATGCTAAAAATGGTTATTATAACGGCATTACTTTCCACCGTGTTATCAACGATTTTATGGTACAAGGCGGCGACCCAACAGCAACTGGTATGGGCGGTGAAAGTATTTACGGTGGAGCGTTTGAAGATGAATTCTCTATGGAAGCATTCAACTTATATGGCGCATTATCAATGGCGAACGCTGGACCTAACACAAACGGTTCACAATTCTTCATCGTACAAATGAAAGAAGTACCTGAAAACATGTTGAATCAATTAGCTGATGGCGGTTGGCCAAAACCAATCGTAGAAGCATACGGTGAAAAAGGCGGAACACCTTGGTTAGACCAAAAACACACAGTATTTGGTCAACTTGTTGAAGGTGAAAATACTTTAGAAGATATCGCAAATACTAAAGTAGGTCCTCAAGACAAACCAGTTCATGATGTAGTTATTGAATCAATTGACGTTGAAGAAAAATAAGTAGACAAGCATTTCAAATAGATGATGCAGCTCGATTTGTGGTGACGCAAATCGGGCTTATTTTAAGAAAAGATAAAGGAGGTTAATTCTCAGTGGAAAAGAACGAGGTCAATATTGCGTTATATCAACAACTCGCAGATTGGAATCCGATGAACTTTCAGGATCAAACGATGGGGGATGCTGAAGTGTATGAAATGATGGATTCAGTTCATCAAATTGACGATACACAGGCATTAGCACAAAAGTTCCAGGATATCTTTATGTATTCATTTGAAGAAAAACTTCCTATAGAAGAATGTCAGAAACAAGCTGAAGCGGCATTGTCATTAGAAGGTACATGCGGGTTATAAATAGACAGTAAGCTTAAACTAAAAAACATCATATGTATTAAAAAGTAAGCGAGATTATAGAGTGCTATAAGGTTTAACCCTTAAAGTATACTATAATCTCGCTTTGTTTTATTACGTTTGTGTTACGTTTTTGTAAATTTTACATGTAGAAATTATGTTGATGCTTATAAACTATAATGTTGAAAGTCTTATTGTGCACATTAAAATATGCCGGTAATAGTAGATGCAACCGTAGTTTATATGTATTATGCACCATTATTTTTAAAATAAATAACTGAATATTATAAAATGCCATTAAAACTTCATGGAACCTATTTTATATACAATTGTGTCACTCCGTTTTATAATTATAAAGTAGTTCAAAATTTAATATATCGGAGGACATCAAATGAAGAAGTTGGATTTTTTGCCTAACTTAAGAAATCGCTATTCAATTAGAAGATTTACTGTAGGTACAGCATCTATTCTTATTGGATCACTTTTATTCTTAGGTCACAATGGCGAAGCCAAAGCAGCGGAGAGCACAAACGATAACACAGTTGTAGAGGCATCTAAAGATACAAGTACATCCCAACAAGAACCGGTAGAGAACACAGTGCCACAAGATAAAACAACAGACACTATTCAACAAGCTGGAAACACTCAAACTACATCAAATGTATTGGAGACAGTTAAGACAGACGCATTGTCTAAACTTTCTACATTTACACATTTAACTGAAGACACAGTTAAACAATATACTGCTGAAGTCAAACAAGCTCAAACTGAAGCTGACGTTCAAGCAGTTGTTGACAAAGCACAAAAAGCAGAAGCTGAAGCAGTGAAACAAGCTGAAGCCGAACAAACGAAAACAGTTGATTCTACAAAAGAACAATCAGCAGCTACTACTGAAGTTCCTAAATCAACAACTGAGTCAGTTAAAGCAGAAACTAAAGCTGATACAACATCAGCAACAACTTCTGAAACAAACAATACTTCAGAAGCTAAAACAGTGACTTCAACAGACAAAGCAACACCAATAATAGAATCAACACCACTATCTACCGAACAAAAGGTAGATAAAGTGAAAACTGAACTTGCCTCAGATTATGACAGTTCAAAAGTAGATGCAGCATTAGCTGTTATCGATACTACAGATTTAACAGAGGACCAAATTAAAGCAGAAGTGTTAAAACTTTTACTTGAGCAAGGTTCAGCACAAAAAGACTTATACAGCCCACAAGCGACAAAATTAAGATCAGCAGTAGAAGAACCAACGACAGCAGTACGAACATTTTCAGTTGATACCTCTTTAAAAGATGATGTCGTGGTGACGCCTGAAAACTTTAATCAATACTTCATTACTCACGGGATTGCATACTATGATCAAACAAAAGGTATTGCTACATTAACTCCTGATTTTCCAAGTTTCAGAGGTTCAATTACTTTAGATACAAAAATGAACGTTAATAAAGACTTCCATTTTACCGGAGCAGTTAACTTGGGAGACAAATATGAAGGCCATTCTAGAGATGGGGATCCAGGTGGCGATGGACTTGCCTTTGTTTTCAACCCAGGTGATCCTAACGTCATTGGCGAGTACGGTTCGGGACTAGGAATGGGCGGACTTTCTTATGCATTTGGATTTAAATTAGACACGTATGTTAATAAAAGCTTTGACCCTAAAGGTAAAACTAAACCAGACCCGATTGATTTCTATAATAAAGGAGCATTTGGAGCATTTATATTCGCGGACAAAGCGGGAACAGTAACTACTCAACCAGGTTTACCTGGATGGAAAGCAGCATTGTTAGATGTTCAGCCATCAAATAACCAATTTCAACCATTTACGATTGATTATGATGGTGATACGAAAGAAATGACTATCACATATGCAGGTCAAACCTGGAAACAAAGTATGAAAAAATACTTTAGTTATACACATAAAAATGAGTATTCTTTATCCATTTCTGCTTCAACTGGTGGGGCATATAACCTACAACAAGTAAAACTTGAAAAATTCACATATACTGCAGCTGCTTTATTAGAAGAAGATTTTGTAGATACAGATTTACAAGAATTAATCGATAGACCACTCCGTACCTCAGGTGATGTTGATAAGATTATTACTGTACAAGACCCTAGCACATACTTAGCAGACAAAGGCTATAAATTATTAAGTGAAGATACGTCACATGCGCCTACTTATGATAAAACTAAAAAAACAATTAAATTAACAAATGCGAGTCAATTTCTTGTTTACTATGTTAAAGATATTGAAGCACCAAAAATTGGTGATATAGCAGCGCCAACAGTCGATGTTAATACAGAAATGAAACCGTTAGTTTTAGATATTACAGATAATAGTAAGCATCTTAATACGAAAACAGTGACAGGTTTGCCTGCCGGTGTAACATTTGATGAAGCTACAAATACAATCTCTGGTACACCAACTGCAGTGGGTACGTCTACAATAACTGTAACTGCAACTGACCATGCTGGTTTAAGCACTACTAAAACATTTACGTATACAGTAGTGGATACAAAAGCACCAGATGTTACTTTAGTTGTAGATCAAACAACTGAAGCATATACACCGATGACACCAATTACTGTAAATGCTGAAGATAACTCTAAAGTTGCACCGACATTAGCAGTAACAGGTTTACCAACTGGATTATCATTTGACCCAACAACAAAACAAATTACAGGTAAACCAACAGTCGAAGGTACTTTTAAAGTAACTGTAAGCGCAACAGATGGTTCAACGAATGTTGGTACTTCAACATTTAATATTGTTGTTACGCCTAATACAGCGCTTGAAGCATTAAAAGCAGCAGTCGCAGATGCGAAAACTGTAAATAAAAATGACTACACACCAAATAGTGTTGCAGCATTAGATGCGAAGTTAACTGAGGCAGAAGCATTAATTGCTCATCCTGAAAATGGTTCAACAGATCAATTTAATGCGAAAACCCAAGAGGTTAAACAAGCAAAAAATCAATTAGTGCGTAAAGCAGATAAAACAGACTTAGAAAAAGCTATTGCAGAAGCAAGTAAATATACAAACTTAGATCCAACTAAACCAATGGATCAACAATTAATTACAGCTTTAGCTAATGCGAAAAATACAGATACAGATCAAAATGCGACTCAAAAAGCAGTAGATGACAGTAAAAATAGTTTAAATAACGCTATCCAAGAAAAATTAAGAGCGGATGCATATGAAAAACTACAACAAGCTGTGATGAGAGGTGTACAAGTCGCAAAAACAGATGGTTATACACCTAACAGCTTACAAGCCGTTAAAGATACGATTCAAAAAGTAAATCCATTAGTAACAGCGTCTATGTCTGATGATCCAACAGTACGTAAACAATATACTGTTGAACAAATCGAACAAGCGACAAAAGACATCAATGATAGTATTTCTGGTTTAGTACGCCAAGCAGATAAAACAGAATTACAAAAAGCAATCGATAAAGCAGGCACTTTAGGCACATTAAATCCAGCAGATACTGAAGATAAAGCTGTTCAAGATAAATTAGCAGCAGCAAACACAGTTAAAGCAGATGGCAATGCCACAAAAGCACAAGTTGATCAAGCGACAACTGATTTAAATAAAGCGATTGATCAAAAACTTTATCAAGATGCTTTAGATCGTTTGAATGCGGCAATTAAGGATGCGAAAGGTGTAAACCAAGCAGATTACACACCAGCTTCAGTGACACCATTTGATGCAGCAATTAAATCAGGTGAAGCGAAAGCAGCAGATAAAACAGCTACACCTGAACAATTAGATGCAGCAGCAATAGCAATCACTGATGCAAAAGCACAATTACAACATAATGCAGATAAATCAGCATTAGAAGCGGCAATTAATAAAGCCAAAGCATTAGGTGCATTAAATGAAGCAGACGCTGAAGATAAAGCAGTCAAAGATGCCCTAACAGCAGGTGAAGGTGTTAAAGACAATGCGAACGCAACAACACAACAGGTAGCTGATGCGACAAAAGCTATTAATGATGCAATTGCGGCTAAAGAACATGCAGATGCATTAGATGCTTTAAAAACAAAATTAGCTGAAGTCAAAGCGTTAGATAAAGCACCATTCACGCCTGATAGTGTGAATGCTTTAAATGCACAAGTGACAGCTGGAGATGCAGTAGTTGCAGCTGAAAAATCTAAAACAACAGAAGAAATCAAAGCAGCAACAAAAGCATTAACAGATGCACAAAATGCACTTGTGAAACAAGCAGATAAAACAGAATTAGAAAAAGCTATTGCAAAAGCGGGTACTTTAGGTCAACTTAATGCAGCTGATACTGAAGATAAAGCAGTTCAAGATGCTTTAGCAAAAGCAAACCAAGTCAAAGCAGATGGTAATGCAACTCCACAACAAGTGGCAGAAGCAACAGATACTTTAAATAAAGCAATCGATAAAAAACTTTACCAAGATGCCTTGGATGAATTAAATGCAGCAATTAGAGATGCAGAAGCTGTTACAAAAGCTAATTACACACCTGAAACTGTGACACCATTTGAAAAAGCAGTTACAGATGGTAAAGCCAAAGCAGCAGATTCAAATGCAACACCAGAACAACTTAAAGCAGCGGCACAAGCAATTAAAACTGCGAAAGATGCGTTAAAACAAAAAGCAAATAAAGCAGAGCTTGAAAAATCAATCGCAACGGCTGAAGCATTACAACCGTTAAAAGCAGGAGATCCTGAAGATGACGCAGTTAAAGCAGCTTTAGACAAAGCAAAACAAGTTGATGCGAACCAAAACGCTGACCAAGCAGCTGTAGATGCAGCGAAAGTCGAATTAGACAATGCAATTAAAGCAAAACAAACACAAGATGCAGCAGATGCATTAAAACAAGCAGCACTTGATGAGTTAAAAGCAGAACTTGCAAAAGTCGCTAAAATTGATAAAAACAACTTCACACCTGATAGCGTTGCACCATTAACTGAAAAAGAAACAGCAGGCAATGCGATTGTTGCTAACCCTGAAAATAAAACAGTTGATGAAATTAAAACAGCAACACAAGCGTTGAAAGATGCTGAAAAAGGATTACAAGCTAAATCTGATAAAGCAGCATTACAAGCAGCAATTGATAAAGCAGAAGCATTAACAGGTTTAAATCCCGCAGATGCAGAAGATAAAGCAGTCCAAGATGCTTTAGCAGCAGCTAAAAAAGTGAATGATAATCCAAATGCGTCACAAGCTGAAGTTCAAGCAGCTACAAAAACATTAAATGATGCCGTAGCAGCTAAGGAACATGCAGATGCATTAGATGCTTTAAAGGCAGAACTTGCAAAAGTGGCTGGTCTTAATAAAGATCAATACACACCAAACAGTGTAGCGCCTTTAAATACAAAAGAAGCAGATGGTAAAGCCATTGTTGCAGCACCAGAAGCTAAAACAACTGAAGAAATTAAAGCGGCAACGCAAGCGCTTAAAGAAGCAGAAGCCGGTTTAGTAGATAGAGCGGATAAAACTGCATTACAAACTGCGATTGAAAAAGCAGAAGCCTTACCAAACTTAGATGCAGCGGATAAAGAAGATAAAACAGTTCAAGACGCCTTAGCAGCAGCTAAAACTGTTAAAGAAGATGCTAATGCTACACCTCAAGCGGTTCAAGCAGCTACAAAAGCATTAAACGATGCTGTAGCAGCGAAAGAACGTCAAGACGCTTTAGATGAATTGAATAAAGCAATTAAAGCAGCAGAAGCTGTTAACAAAGATAGCTTTACTCCAGATTCAGTTGCACCATTCACAACAGCCTTAAATGATGGTAAAGCGAAAGCAGCAGATACAAATGCAACACCTGCAGAATTAAAAGCGGCAGCCAAAGCAATTACTGATGCACAAAATCAATTACAACCTGTAGCAGATAAAGCAGCATTACAAGCAGCCATTGCCAAAGCAGAAGCATTAAAAGATTTAAATCCAGCAGATAAAGAAGACAAAGCAGTTCAAGATGCTTTAGCAGCAGCTAAAACTGTAAATGATAATGCCAATGCAACACCTGATCAAGTCGCTCAAGCAACTAAAACATTAACTGATGCTTTAGCAGCAAAAGAGCGTCAAGATGCATTAGATGAATTACAAAAAGCATTAGATGCAGCTAACGCAGTTAAGAAAGATAACTACAAACCAAGCACTGTAGCACCGTTCGAAACAGCCGTTCAAGCTGGTGAAGCAGCGAAAGCTGATACTTCTAAGACTCCACAAGAGTTGAAAGAAGCAGCCAAAGCAATCAAAGACGCGCAAAATGCATTACAAGCTAAAGCAAATAAAGCTGAACTTGAAAAATCAGTCGCGACAGCGGAAGATTTAGGTCAATTGGATGCAAATGACCCAGAAGATAAAGC
>NZ_KV837157.1:24995-26513 GCF_001838465.1 Staphylococcus sp. HMSC061G12 | reverse complement strand
AAGCTAAAGAAGCAGCGGATGCAAAACAAGCAGCGCTTGATGAATTGAAAGAAGAGCTAGCGAAAGTAGCAAAACTTGATAAAGATAGTTTCACGCCAAGTTCAGTTACGCCATTAAATGAAAAAGAAAATGATGGTAAAGCAATTGTGGCTAATCCAGACAACAAAACAACTGAAGATATTAAAGCAGCAACGCAAGCATTGAAAGATGCGCAAAATAATTTAGTTCAAAAAGCTGATAAAGCAGAATTACAAAAAGCAATCGATAAAGCAAAAACTTTAGGTCAACTTGACCCTGCAGATAAAGAAGATAAAGCACTTCAAGATGCAGTAACTGCTGGTGAAGCGGTTAAAGCTGATGGTAATGCAACACCACAACAAGTGGCAGAAGCAACAAAAGCAATTAACGATGCCATCGCAGCAAAAGAACGTCAAGATGCATTAGATGAATTACAAAAAGCATTAGATGCAGCTAACACAGTTAAGAAAGATGATTATAAACCAAGTACTGTAACACCATTCGAAGCAGCAGTTCAAGCTGGTGAAGCAGCCAAAGCTGATACTTCTAAGACTCCACAAGAGTTGAAAGAAGCAGCCAAAGCAATCAAAGACGCGCAAGACGCATTACAAGCGAAAGCGAATAAAGCAGAACTTGAAAAATCAATCGCAACAGCTGAAGGTTTAGGCCGATTGGATGCAAATGACCCAGAAGATAAAGCTGTTCAAGATGCTTTAACAGCAGCGAAAGCAGTTGAAGCAGATCAAAATGCGGATCAAGCAGCAGTTGATGCAGCTAAAAAAGCATTAGATGACGCGATTAATGCTAAAAAAGCTCAAGATGCGAAAGAAGCTAAAGAAGCAGCGGATGCAAAACAAGCAGCTTTAGAAGCATTGAAAGCAGAGCTTGAAAAAGCGAAAGCTGTTCAAAAAGATAATTTCACACCAGACAGCGTAAAACCGTTAACTGATGCAGAAACTTCTGGACAAGCGATTGTCGATGCACCAGACGGCAAAACAACTAAAGAAATTGAAGCAGCTACTCAAGCATTAAAAGATGCTCAAAAAGATTTAGTTCAAAAAGCTGATAAAGCTGAGTTACAAAAAGCAATCGATAAAGCAACTGGTTTAGGACAACTTGACCCTGCAGATAAAGAAGACAAAGCAGTCCAAGATGCTTTAGCAACAGCTAATACAGTTAATGATAATCAAAATGCGACACCTCAAGAAGTTCAACAAGCAACAGAAGCATTAAACAATGCAATTGCGGCTAAAGAACATCAAGACGCATTAGATGAATTACAAAAAGCATTAGACGATGCAAAAGCTGTTAAAAAAGATGACTACAAACCAAGTACTGTAACACCGTTCGAAGCAGCAGTTCAAGCTGGTGAAGCAGCGAAAGCTGATACTTCTAAGACTCCACAAGAGTTGAAAGAAGCAGCCAAAGCAATCAAAGATGCTCAAAAAGCTTTAGAAGCTAAAGCAAATAAAGCAGAACTTGAAAAATCAATCGCAACAG
>NZ_KV837157.1:22982-24895 GCF_001838465.1 Staphylococcus sp. HMSC061G12 | reverse complement strand
AGATAAAGAAGACAAAGCAGTCCAAGATGCTTTAAACAAAGCGAAAGAAGTTCAAGCTGATCCTAATGCTTCACAAGATGCTGTAGATGCAGCTCAAAAAGCATTAGATGACGCAATTAATGCTAAGAAAGCACAAGATGCGAAAGAAGCTAAAGCAGCAGCTGACGCAAAACAAGCAGCATTAGACGCATTGAAAGAAGAACTTGCTAAAGTTGCTAAAATCGATAAAGATAACTTTACGCCTCATACAGTTGCACCTTTAACTGAAAAAGAGGATGCAGGTAAAGCTATCGTTGCAGCACCTGAAAATAAAACAACTGAAGAAATTGAAAAAGCAACACAAGCATTAAAAGATGCAGAAGCAGCGTTACAAGCTAAATCTGATAAAGCGGCATTACAAGCAGCCATCGATAAAGCAAATGCTTTAGGTCAACTTGATCCTACTGATAAAGAAGATAAAGCTCTTCAAGACGCAGTTACTGCAGGTGAAGCTGTCAAAGCGGACGGAAATGCAACACCACAACAAGTTCAAGAAGCAACAAAAGCAATCACTGATGCTATCGCAGCAAAAGAACGTCAAGATGCATTAGATGCATTACAAAAAGCATTAGACGATGCGAAAACTGTTAAGAAAGATGACTACAAACCAAATACAGTTGCACCATTTGAAGTAGCTATTACTGCAGGCGAAGCAGCAAAAGCAGATGCAACTAAGACTCCTGAAGAGTTGAAAGCAGCAGCTAAAGCAATCACTGATGCTAAAAACAATCTTGAAGCGAAAGCTAACAAAGATGAATTGAACAAAGCAATTACTACTGCAGAAGGCTTAACTTTAGATCCAAACGATAAAGAAGATAAAGCGGTCCAAGATGCATTAGCAAAAGCAAAAGAAGTTCAAGCAGATCAAAATGCTACGCAAGCAGCAGTCGACGCAGCAAAAGCAGCATTAGAAGATGCAATTAACGCTAAAAAAGCACAAGATGCAAAAGAGGCTAAAGAAGCGGCTGACGCAAAACAAGCAGCGTTAGATGCATTGAAACAAGAGTTGGCTAAAGCAGCACAAGTTGATAAAAACAACTACACACCAGACAGTGTGAAACCATTGACTGATTCACAAACAGCAGGACAAGCGATTGTTGACGCACCTGAAAATAAAACAACTGAAGAAATTGAAAAAGCAACACAAGCATTGAAAGATGCACAAGCAGGTTTAGTTGCAAAAGCAGACAA
Organism: Staphylococcus sp. HMSC061G12; assembly: GCF_001838465.1. Taxonomy (NCBI): domain Bacteria; kingdom Bacillati; phylum Bacillota; class Bacilli; order Caryophanales; family Staphylococcaceae; genus Staphylococcus; species Staphylococcus sp. HMSC061G12. The sequence goes on along the minus strand of NZ_KV837157.1, from coordinate 23,665 downwards.
AGCAGAACTTGATAAAGCAATCACTGCAGCAGAAGGCTTAACTTTAGATCCAAATGATAAAGAAGATAAAGCCGTTCAAGATGCATTAAATAAAGCAAAAGAAGTTCAAGCAAACCCTAACGCAACTCAAGAAGAAGTTAATGCAGCGAAAGATGCTTTAAATAAAGCAATCGAAGCAAAAACTGCTCAAGATCAAGCAGATGCAGTCAAAGCAGCACTTGATGCATTAAAAGCAGAGCTTGAAAAAGCGAAAGCTGTTCAAACTGATAAATTCACTCCAGATAGTGTGAAACCATTAACTGATGCTGAAGTAGCAGGTCAAGCGATTGTTGATGCTCCAACAGGTAAAACTGTTGAAGAAATTAATAAAGCAACACAAGACTTAAAAGATGCACAAGCAGGTTTAGTCGCAAAAGCGGACAAAACTGAACTAGAAAAATCAATTGCAACTGCAGAAGGTTTAGGTCAATTAGACCCAGCTGATAAAGAAGATAAAGCCGTTCAAGATGCCTTAGCAGCAGCTAAAGCAGTAGAACAAAATCCTAATGCGACACAAACTGAAGTTGATAATGCGAAAACAGCGCTAGATGAAGCAATTAATGCTAAAAAAGCACAAGATGAGAAAGAAGCGAAAGCAGCAGCTGATGCCAAACAAGCAGCATTAGATGCGTTGAAAGCAGAGC
>NZ_KV837157.1:22336-22882 GCF_001838465.1 Staphylococcus sp. HMSC061G12 | reverse complement strand
TGAAAGCAGAGCTTGAAAAAGCGAAAGCAATCAACAAAGATGAGTACACACCAGACAGTGTGAAACCATTAACTGATGCACAAACAGCAGGACAAGGAATTGTTGATGCACCGGATAATAAAACAACAGCAGAAATTGAAGCAGCAACCCAAGCATTGAAAGATGCTCAAAAAGACTTAGTTCAAAAAGCAGACAAAGCTGAATTACAAAAGGCAATCGATAAAGCTAATACTTTAGGTAACCTTGACGCGAATGATCCAGAAGACAAAGCGGTTCAAGATAAATTAGCAGATGCTGAAAGAGTTAAAGCTGATGATAATGCAACGCCACAACAAGTAGCAGAAGCAACAAAAGCATTAAACGATGCTATCGCAGCGAAAGAACATCAAGATGCTTTAGATGAATTAAATAAAGCAATCGACGCAGCAAACGCAGTCAATAAAGCTGACTATAAACCAAATACAGTGAAACCTTTAGAAGATGCAGTTAAAGCGGGCGAAGCTGCAAAAGCGGATGCGACTAAGACTCCACAAGAGTTGAAAGACG
>NZ_KV837157.1:21364-22236 GCF_001838465.1 Staphylococcus sp. HMSC061G12 | reverse complement strand
AGCGAAAGAACATCAAGATGCTTTAGATGAATTACAAAAAGCAATCGATGCAGCAAACGCAGTCAATAAAGATGACTTCAAACCAAATACAGTGAAACCTTTAGAGGATGCGGTTAAAGCAGGTGAAACTGCAAAAGCAGATGCGACTAAGACTCCACAAGAGTTGAAAGACGCAGCCAAAGCAATCACTGATGCTCAAAAAGCTTTAGAAGCAAAAGCTAATAAAGATGAGTTAAACAAAGCTATTACAAATGCTGACGGTCTAACTTTAGATCCAACAGACGCAGAAGATAAAGCAGTCCAAGATGCTTTAAATAAAGCGAAAGAAGTTCAAGCAGATCCTAATGCTTCTCAAGCAGATGTTGATGCGGCAAAAGAAGCTTTAGAAAATGCAGTGAACGCTAAGAATGCACAAGATGCAAAAGAAGCTCAAGCAGCAGCGAAAGCTAAACAAGACGCTTTAGATGCATTAAAAGCAGAGTTAGAAAAAGTCGCTAAAATTAACAAAGACAACTTCACTCCAAACACAGTTGCACCATTAACTGAAAAAGAGGAAGCTGGTAAAGCGATTGTTGCAAATCCAGATGCGAAAACAACTGAAGAAATCAAAGAAGCAACTCAAGCATTAATTGATGCAGAAAATGCATTACAAGCTAAGTCAGACAAAGCCGCTTTACAAGCAGCGATTGATAAAGCGAACGCTTTAGGTGAATTGAATCCTGCTGATGCTGAAGATAAAGCCGTTCAAGATGCTGTAGCGGCGGGTGAAAAAGTTAAAGCTGATGGCAATGCAACACCACAAGAAGTGGCAGATGCTACAAAAGCAATTAATGATGCCATCGCAGCGAAAGAACATCAAGATGCTTTAGATG
>NZ_KV837157.1:20979-21264 GCF_001838465.1 Staphylococcus sp. HMSC061G12 | reverse complement strand
AAAAAGCTTTAGAAGCAAAAGCTAATAAAGATGAATTGAACAAAGTAATCACTGCTGCAGAAGATTTAACTTTAGACCCAGCTGACAAAGAAGATAAAGCTGTTCAAGACGCATTAGCTAAAGCGAAAGAAGTTCAAGCAGACCCTAATGCTTCTCAAGACGCAGTAGATGCAGCGAAAGCAGCTCTAGAAGATGCAATTAATGCTAAAAATGCTCAAGATGCAAAAGAAGCGAAAGAAGCAGCAGATGCTAAACAAGCAGCATTAGATGCGTTGAAAGCAGAGC
>NZ_KV837157.1:20033-20879 GCF_001838465.1 Staphylococcus sp. HMSC061G12 | reverse complement strand
CATTAGATGCGTTGAAAGCAGAGCTTGAAAAAGCAAAAGCAATCAACAAAGATGAGTACACGCCTAATAGTGTGAAACCATTAACTGATGCAGAAACAACAGGACAAGCAATTGTTGATGCACCTGACAATAAAACAACAGCAGAAATTGAAGCTGCTACACAAGCATTAAAAGATGCTCAAGCAGGTTTAGTTGCAAAAGCAGATAAAGCAGAACTTGATAAAGCTATCACAACTGCTGATGGATTGAATTTAGATCCAACTGATAAAGAAGATAAAGCTGTACAAGATGCTTTAGAAAAAGCAAAAGCTGTTCAAGCAAATCCAAATGCGACTCAAGATGAAGTTAATGCGGCGAAAGATGCATTAAACAAAGCAATTGAAGCTAAAACTGCTCAAGATCAAGCAGACGCAAAACAAGCAGCGCTTGATGAGTTGAAAGCAGAACTTGCGAAAGTCGCAAAAATCGACCTTAATCAATACACACCTGATAGTGTTAAACCTTTAACAGATAAAGAAATCGAAGGTAATGCAATTGTAGCTATTCCAGATGCAAAAACTACAGAAGAAATCAAAGCTGTAACACAGGCGTTGAAAGATGCTCAAGCTGGTCTAGTTCAAAAAGCTGATAAAGCTGAATTACAAAAAGCAATCGATGCGGCAAATGCTTTAGGTAACCTTGATGCTGCTGATAAAGAAGATAAAGCACTTCAAGATGCAGTAGCAGTTGGTGAAAAAGTGAAAGCTGACGGCAACGCAACACCACAACAAGTGGCAGATGCTACAAAAGCAATTAATGATGCGATTGCAGCAAAAGAACATCAAGATGCTTTAGATGAATTAAATA
>NZ_KV837157.1:18952-19933 GCF_001838465.1 Staphylococcus sp. HMSC061G12 | reverse complement strand
AAGCTTTAGAAGCAAAAGCTAATAAAGATGAGTTGAATAAAGTAATCAATAATGCAGAAGGTTTAACATTAGATCCGACTGACAAAGAAGATAAAGCAGTTCAAGACGCGTTAGCTAAAGCAAAAGAAGTTCAAGCAGACCCTAATGCTTCTCAAGACGCAGTAGATGCAGCGAAAGCAGCTTTAGAAGATGCAATTAATGCTAAAAATGCCCAGGATGCAAAAGAAGCGAAAGAGGCAGCAGATGCTAAACAAGCAGCATTAGACGCATTGAAAGCAGAGCTTGAAAAAGCGAAAGCAATCAATAAAGACGATTACACACCGAACAGTGTAAAACCGTTAACTGATGCAGAAACAACAGGCCAAGCAATTGTTGATGCTCCAGATGGTAAAACAACTGAAGAAATAGAAGCAGCTACACAAGCATTGAAAGATGCCCAAGCTGGATTAGTAGCGAAAGCAGATAAAGTAGAACTTGATAAAGCAATCAATAATGCAGAAGGTTTAACATTGGATCCAGCTGACAAAGAAGATAAAGCCGTACAAGATGCGTTAGAAAAAGCAAAAGCTGTTCAAGCAAATCCAAATGCAACTCAAGATGAAGTTAATGCAGCGAAAGATGCGTTGAACAAAGCAATCGAAGCGAAAACTGCTCAAGATAAAGCAGACGCAGTGAATGCAGCATTAGACGCATTAAAAGCAGAACTTGAAAAAGCGAAAGCAATCAATAAAGATGATTACACACCTAATAGCGTGAAACCATTAACTGATGCAGAAGCAGCAGGTCAAGCAATCGTCGATGCACCGACTGGTAAAACAGTAGAAGAAATCGAAAAAGCAACCCAAGCATTAAAAGATGCGCAAGCTGGTTTAGTAGCGAAAGCAGATAAAACGGAACTTGAAAAAGCTATTGATAACGCAGAAGGTTTAACGTTAGATCCAACAGATAAAGAAGATAAAGCCGTACAAGATGCGTTAGAAA
>NZ_KV837157.1:17504-18852 GCF_001838465.1 Staphylococcus sp. HMSC061G12 | reverse complement strand
AAGCGAAAGCAATCAATAAAGACGATTACACACCAAACAGTGTAAAACCGTTAACTGATGCAGAAGCAGCAGGTCAAGCAATTGTCGATGCACCGACTGGTAAAACAGTAGAAGAAATCGAAAAAGCAACACAAGCATTGAAAGATGCGCAAGTTGGTTTAGTTCAAAAAGCAGATAAATCAGAGTTACAAAATGCTATCGATAAAGCTAACGCAATTGATAATCTTGAAGCGACTGATAAAGAAGATAAAGCAATCTTAGATGCAGTTGCAGCAGGTGAAAAAGTAAAAGCTGACGGCAACGCAACACCGCAAGAAGTGGCAGATGCTACGAAAGCAATTAATGATGCGATTGCGGCTAAAGAACATCAAGGTGCTTTAGATGAATTGAATAAAGCAATCGAAGATGCAAAAGCTGTTAATAAAGATGACTTCAAACCTAACACAGTGAAACCTTTAGAAGATGCAATTAAAGCGGGTGAAACTGCAAAAGCAGATGTGACTAAAACTCCAGAAGAGTTAAAAGAAGCGGCTAAAGCAATTAACGATGCTAAAAATAATCTTGAAGCGAAAGCGAATAAAGATGAATTGAACAAAGCTATTACTGAAGCTGAAGGTTTAACATTAGATCCAAAAGATAAAGAAGACAAAGCAGTTCAAGACGCATTGGATAAAGCAAAAGCTGTTTTAGAAGATCCAAATGTGACACAAGAAGCAGTGGATGCAGCGAAAGATGCGTTGAATAAAGCGGTTGAAGCTAAGAAAGCTCAAGATGCAAAAGAAGCAGCTGAAAAACAAGCAGCACTTGATGCATTAAAAGCAGAGCTGGAAAAAGCGAAATCAGTAGATAAAGATGCATACACACCAAATAGTGTGAAACCATTAACTGATGCTGTAACAGTGGGTCAAGCAATTGTTGATGCTCCGAAAGATAAGACTGTTGAAGAAATCAAAAAAGCTACACAAGCATTGAAAGATGCACAAGCAGGCTTAGTTGCGAAAGCAGATAAAGCGGAACTTGATAAAGCAATCAATAGCGCAGAAGGTTTAACGTTAGATCCAACAGACAAAGAAGATAAAGCCGTTCAAGAAGCATTAGACAAAGCAAAAGCAGTACAAGCAGATGCTAATGCGACACAAGCAGAAGTAGACGCAGCGAAAGATGCATTGAATAAAGCAATCGAAGCGAAAACTGCTCAAGATAAAGCAGACGCGGTCAATGCGGCACTTGAAGCGTTGAAAGCAGAACTTGAAAAAGCGAAAGCAATCAATCAAAATGAGTTTACTCCTAATAGTGTTGAACCATTAGTAGACGCAATGGCTGTGGCACAAGGTATTGTGAACAATCC
>NZ_KV837157.1:16978-17404 GCF_001838465.1 Staphylococcus sp. HMSC061G12 | reverse complement strand
AAACTGCTCAAGATAAAGCAGACGCAGTCAATGCGGCACTTGAAGCGTTGAAAGCAGAGCTTGAAAAAGCGAAAACTATCAACCAAGCGAACTTTACTCCTAACAGCGTTGAACCATTAGTAGATACAATGGCTGTGGCACAAGGTATTGTGAACAATCCGGAATCTGTAACTGTTGATCAAATCAAAGAAGCAACACAAGCATTAAAAGATGCACAAGCTGGATTGGTTGCGAAAGCAGATAAAGCGGAACTTGAAAAAGCAATCAATAATGCAGAAGGTTTAACATTAGATCCAACAGATAAAGAAGATAAAGCGGTCCAAGATGCGTTAGAAAAAGCGAAAGCATTACAAGCAGATGCTAATGCGACACAAGACGCAGTAGACGCAGCTAAAGATGCGTTGAACAAAGCAATCGAAGCGAAAA
>NZ_KV837157.1:9435-16878 GCF_001838465.1 Staphylococcus sp. HMSC061G12 | reverse complement strand
CGGAACTTGAAAAAGCAATCAATAATGCAGAAGGCTTAACTTTAGATCCAGCAGACAAAGAAGATAAAGCCGTTCAAGATGCATTAGACAAAGCAAAAGCAGTACAAGAAGATGCTAATGCGACACAAGCAGAAGTAGACGCAGCGAAAGATGCGTTGAACAAAGCAATCGAAGCTAAAGCAACTCAAGATAAAGCTGATGCATTAGCTGAATTACAAAAAGCTTTAGATAAAGCACAATCAACAGATAAAACTAAATACACACCTGAATCAGTAGAAAAATTAGATGTATCTGTGAATACTGGTAAAGCGATTGTTGAAAATTCTAAAGAGGTATCAATCAAAGATATTCAAGAAACAACAAAAGCTATCGAAGATGCATTAAAAGCTTTAGAAGTTATTAAAGCTCCTAAAATTGAAAAAGAAACTGATAAAGTTAAATCAACATCAGGTAAATCAGTTGAAAGAACATCTGATAAAGCAGTTAAGAAATCAGAAGGTTCAAAAGCACAAACTAAAGCAAATAAAGCCAAAGTATTACCAAACACAGGTCAAGAAACTCCAGCAGATCCTAAATATGCTACATTAATGTTAGCAATTGGTGGTTTAATGGCATTGTTCGGCAGACGTAAAAAAGAAGATAAAGATAATACAGAAAAATAATCAAATCAACTTTTGAGCACTAAAAAGTAAAAGATTTGAGATAGTATCCACCCCTAGTTGGAATAATCTCCAGCTAGGGGTGTTTGCTTTTTATTAAGTTTTGAAGAATGCATCAATATGAATTATTTATATGACAAGGATACATTGGTTTTATGTACTTTTAAAAGATTTATGTTTCTGTCTATTAAGTTCTCATTACATAATTGTAAAATTGAAATTAAAAAACTGAGTTAAAATATATGGTTTAGAACCTTAAATGTGAGAGGAATGGTCGGTTTTGATAACGGAGGTATGCATTCACGCCTGTGTTTTCAACAATCTATATGAATTTTGCATTGTTTTTTCAAATAAAAAAGAATGAATTTAACGATATTTTACTACTAAAACATAAAATTTATATCATATACAATTGGGCAATACAATATTATAATAAAGATGTAGTAGAAATATACTAGTATCGGAGGACATCATATGAAAAAATTGGACTTTTTGCCTAACTTAAGAAATAGATACTCTATTAGAAGATTTACTGTAGGCACAGCATCTATTCTAATCGGATCTCTATTATTCTTAGGTCATAGCGGCGAAGCCAAAGCAGCAGAGAATATAAACGATAACAATACAGTTGTAGAGGCTTCTAATGATAGTAGTACGACACAACAAGCACCTGAGGAAAATAACAAAACGTCACTTGAAAAAACAGTTGATGCTACACAACAGCAAACTGATAATAAAGCACAAACGCAAAATGCATTAGAAGAAGTTAAAAAACAAGCTACTACAGAGATTACTTCACTTAAAAATTTAAACAAAGAAGAAGTTGACAGTTATACTCTAGAAGTACAACAAGCAGATTCAGAATCAACTGTCCACGCTATAGTTGAGAAAGCTAAAGCAGCAGCACAAGCAGTTGCACAAAAAGAAGAGTCAATTCAAACACAAAAAACTGAAAATTCAAAAGAATCAACAGAAGTAACTGTTGAAAAAACAAAAGAAACACCTTCTACTGAAGCTGAACCAGTGAAAGCAGAAGCACCTGTTGAGAAAGCATCAGAACCTGTTACTGAAAACAAGGAAAAAGCTCTTGAATCAGTAGTCACTCCTGCAACTGAGCCAGCAGTAGAAAAAGTGGTTGAAACAGTAACTGAAACACCTGTATTGTCTCCAGAACAAAAAGTAGAAAAAGTAAAAGCAGACTTGAGTAATGACTATGACAGTGCCAAAGTGGATGCAGTTCTAGCAGTTATTGATACTGCTGACTTAACACCAGAACAATTAAAATCAGAAGTACTAAGACTCTTGCTTGAAGAAGCATCAGCTCAAAAAGACTTATTTAGCCCTCAAGCAACTTTACCAAGAACAGGTGAAGAAGCTTCAGGTTACTCGACAAGAGCAGCTGCTACTTCAAGAGACAAAAGAAAATTAGATTCTGCTATTGCATCAGCTGAAAAATTAGAACCATTAAATCCAGATAATCCTTATGACAAAATTATTCAAGAAAAATTGAATATAGCTAAAAGTCTTAAAGGGGATGCAGCTGCTACTCAAGAACAAGTACAAACTGCAACAGCTGAGTTAACAGCAGCAGTTACTCAAAAAGGTTATCAAGAAGCTTTAGCAAAATTGCAAGAAGTTATTAAAGATGCAAAAGCTGTAGACACAACTTTATATACACCAATTTCTTCTAAAAACTTTTTAGATGCTATTGCTAGTGGCGAAGCGAGCGCTGCCGAACCAAAATCTACAGCTTCAACTTTAAGCAAAAAAGCACTCGATATAGAAAATAAAAAAGCAGCTCTTATTTTGATTCCGGATAAAACGGAAATTAAAAAATTAATAGATAAAGTAATTGGATTAGGTGATTTGAACGTTGCGACACTTATAGATAATGCTGTTAAAACAAGATACGATCTTGCTGTACAAGTGTATGAATATAGTGAAAGCTCTCAAGCAGACATTGATCAAAAAATGAATGATTTGCTTCAAACTGTTAACTTTAAACTATATAGTGAAGCATTAAATCGTTTACAAGCAGCAATTGAAGATGCTAAAACTATCAATCAATCAGAATATACACCAGCAACAGCTACTCCATTTGACAGTGCAATTAAAGAAGGTGAATCTCTAACTGCCAATTATTTTACAACAATGGAAGAGTTGGCAGCTGCTACTAAGGCAGGAGAGAATGTTCCAACACCTGAAAAATTTGATGCAGCAACAAAAGCTATAAAAGATACTAAAGCTCAATTAGAAAGATTAGCAGATAAAACAGAATTAAATAACGCAATTCAAAATGCAGAATCTGTTGGCCAATTAAATGCAGCAGATCCTGAAGATAAAGCAGTTCAAGATAAATTAGAAGCAGGTAAAGTAGTAAAAGAAGACCCTAATGCAACACAAGATCAAGTTAAAACAGCAACTAACGAATTAAATGATGCGGTCAAACATAAACTTTATCAAGATGCATTAGATGAATTAAATGCAACAATTCAAGATGCTGATAAAGTAACTAAAGACGCTTATACACCTAATTCTGTAACACCATTTGATTCATCTCTAACTGATGGTAAAACACAAGCAGCAGACACAAATGCAACACCTGAAACTTTAAAAGCAGCATCAAAAGCTATTAAAGATGCTAAAAATGCATTAGTTCCAAGAGCAGATAAAGCAGCATTGAATCAATCTATTACAACAGCAGAAGCTCTTCAACCATTAGAAGCTGGAGATCCTGAAGATGATGCGCTTAAAACAGCATTAGAAACTGCTAAAACTGTTCAAGGTGATTTAAATATCGATCAACCTGCAGTTAATAAAGCGAAAACTGATTTAGATAATGCGATAGCAGCTAAAAATTTACAAGATGAATTGGATAAAGAAGATGCTTTAGATGAATTAAGACAAACATTAGAGGATGCTGAAGCTATTGACCCAGCTATATTTACAACAAGTAGTAAAAAAGCGTTTACTGAAGCTGTGACAAATGCTAAAACTATTTTAGGTTCACCAGGTTCTAAAACAATTGCTGAGATTAAAGCAGCTACAAATGCATTAGAGGATGCACAAGGAGTATTAGTTCTTCAAGCAGATAAAACAGCACTTAAAACAGCAATTAACACAGCTAATGGTTATAACAATCTAAATCCAAATAATCCTGTAGATAAAGCATTACAAGATAAATTAGCAGCAGCAAATGCGGTTAATACAAATGGTGATGCAACAGCTGATCAAGTTAAAACAGCTACAGATGATTTGAATACTGCGATTACAGCTAAAAAAGCTCAAGATGATCAAATTGCTAAAGATGCAGCTGCAAAAAAAGCAGCCCTTGATGCATTAAATGATGAATTGAATAAAGTTAAAGCTTTAGACAAAGCAACATATACACCAAATACAGTGACACCATTAACTGAAAAACAAACAGCAGCCCTAGCCATTGCTGATGCACCGGATACTAAAACAACTGAAGAAATCAATGCAGCAACAAAAGCATTGAAAGACGCTCAAAATGCTTTGGTTCCAAAAGCTAATAAAGACGATTTAAATAATTCAGTTAAAACAGCTGAAGCATTACCATTAAATCCAGCTGATACTGAAGATAAAGCAGTTCAAGATGCATTAGATAAAGCGAAAACAGTTCAAGCTGATGACAACGCAACACAAGATGCGGTTAATACAGCTCAAACTGATTTAGATAACACTGTTGCAGCTAAAAAAGATCAAGATGCTAAAGATGCAGCCGCAAAACAAGCAGCTCTTGATGCATTAAATGATGAATTGAATAAAGTTAAAGCTTTAGACAAAGCAACATATACACCAAATACAGTGACACCATTAACTGAAAAACAAACAGCAGCCCAAGCCATTGCTGATGCACCGGACACTAAAACAACTGAAGAAATCAATGCCGCAACAAAAGCATTGAAAGATGCCAAAGATGCTTTAGTTCCAAAAGCAGACAAAACTGATTTACAAAAAGCACTTGATACTGCAAAAGCTATTACTGGTTTAGAACCAACTGATAAAGAAGATAAAGCAGTCAAAGATGCTATTGATGCTGCACAAACAGTCAACAAAGATGACAATGCAACACCACAACAAGTGGCAGATGCAACAAAAGCCATCAATGATGCTGTTGCTACAAAAGCGCATCAAGATGCTTTAGATCAATTGAATAAAGCATTAGAAGATGCTGCCAAAGTAGATAAAACAGATTATACTGCTGATTCTGTTAAACCATTTGATACAGCAGTGGAAGCGGGTAAAACAGCAGCTGGCGATAACACATCAACAGTTGAAGCATTGAATAAAGCGACTAAAGCTGTGAAAGATGCTACTGCACAACTTGTACCAGATAAATCAAAATTAGATACAGCAATTACTGAAGCGAAAGCTTTAGAACCTTTAACTGATTCTAATACAGATCAATTATTGAAAGATGTTTTAAATGCAGCTGAAACTGTTAAAAATAATCCAAATGCGACACCTGAAGAAATCAAAACAGCAACTTGGAATCTTGAAGATGAAATCAATAACAAAAAAGCAGCAGACGCGATTGAAGCTTTAAAATCAGCTGTAAATAAAGCTGAGCAACTTAATGAAGCAAAATATACACCAAATACGTATGAACCGTTAAAAACTGCAATTACTGAAGGACAAAAAATCATTAACAACCCTCCATCTGCTGATACACCAGCAACACTTGCGAAAGCAAAACAAATTGAAGAATTAGTGAATGCTTTGAAAGAAAGAGCAGATAAAACTGAACTTGGCAATGCTTTAGATAAAACAATTGCATATGGTGATTTAAATCCTAATGATGCAGAAGACAAAGCATTACAAGATGCAGTTACTGCAGGTCAAAAAGTAAATGGTGACGGTAATGCAACTACTGAAGAAGTTGCTAACGCAGTTAAAACAATCAATGATGCGATTGCCGCAAAAGAACGTCAAGATGCTGTAGACGAATTAACTAAAGCTATCAATGACGCAAAAGCAGTCAATAAAGATGACTACAAACCAAATACAGTAACACCATTCGAAACAGCAGTCACAGCTGGTGAAACTGCGAAAGATGACGCAACTAAAACAGTTGAAGAATTAAAAGCAGCTACAAAAGCCATCACTGATGCTAAAAATATACTAGATAAAAAAGCGGATAAAACAGAATTGAACACATCTGTTACAACAGCTGAAAATTTAGGTGCGCTTGATACAAATGATAAAGAAGATAAAGCAGTCCAAGACGCTTTAGACAAAGCAAAAACAGTTCAAGCTGATCAAAATGCAACACAAGAAGCAGTGAATACAGCTAAAACTGAATTGGATAATGCAGTCAATGCTAAGAAAGATCAAGACGCGAAAGATGCACAAGCTAAACAAGAAGCTTTAGATGCATTAAAAGCAGAACTTGATAAAGTGAAAGCAGTAGATAAAACTGTATATACTCCAAACACAGTCACAACATTAACTGAAAAAGAAACTGCTGGTAATGATATTGTTGCAGCACCTGAAGCTAAAACAACTGAAGAAATTAATCAAGCAACTCAAGCATTGAAAGATGCCCAAAATGCACTTGTGAAAAAAGCAGATAAAACAGAATTACAAAAAGCACTTGATAAAGCGAATACTTTCACTGATTTAGCAGCAACAGATAAAGAAGATAAAACGGTTCAAGATGCTGTAGAAGCAGGTAATACTGTTAAAGCTGATGACAATGCAACAGTTGAACAAGTTGAAAAAGCTACAAAAGCAATCAACGATGCAGTTGCTGCAAAAGAACGTCAAGATGCTTTAGATGAATTGAATAAAGCCATCACAGACGCAAAAACAGTCAACAAAGATGACTATAAACCAAATACAGTAACACCATTAGAAACAGCAGTCACAGCTGGTGAAACTGCGAAAGATGACGCAACTAAAACAGTTGAAGAATTAAAAGCAGCTACAAAAGCCATCACTGATGCTAAAAATGCATTAGATAAAAAAGCAGACAAAACAGAGTTGAACACATCTGTGACAACAGCTGAAAATTTAGGTGCGCTTGATACAAATGATAAAGAAGATAAAGCAGTCCAAGATGCTTTAGATAAAGCAAAAACAGTTCAAACTGACGACAATGCGAGTCAAGAAGCTGTAAATACAGCTAAAACTGAACTTGATCAAGCTGTTGCAGCTAAGAAAACTCAAGACGAACTTGACGCACTTAAAAAAGCAGCGCTTGATGAATTGAAAGCAGAACTTTCAAAAGTCGGTAAATTAGACTATAAAGACTACACACCAGACAGTGTGAAACCTTTAGCCGACAAAGAAGTTTTAGGCAACGCAATTGTTACAATTCCTGAACTTAAAACTACTGAAGAAATCAAAGCTGTCACACAAGAATTGAAAGATTTACAAAAAGCTTTAGTTCAAAAAGCAGATAAAACAGAACTTGTGAAAGCTCTTGAAAAAGCTCTTGAAAAAGCTAAAACTTTAGGTGCACTTGACGCAACTGATAAAGAAGACAAAGCCGTTCAAGATGCAGTCACAGCTGGTAATACAGTCAATGAAGATGACAATGCAACAGTTGAACAAGTTGAAAAAGCTACAAAAGCAATCAACGATGCAATTGCTGTGAAAGAACGTCAAGACGCTTTAGATGAATTACAAAAAGCAATTGACGATGCTAACACAGTTAAGAAAGATGACTATAAACCAAATACAGTGACACCGTTTGAAGCAGCAGTCACAGCGGGTGAAACTACTAAAGATGACGCAACTAAAACAGTTGAAGAAATCA